>NZ_CAMHRZ010000136.1 GCF_946187255.1 uncultured Ruminococcus sp. | reverse complement strand
ATATATGATACGGCATGGCAAGAAGTTACTGTCATGCCGCTTTTTTGACAGCTAAAATACCGAAAATTCGTTGTTTTGACGAATTTTTCGATGTAAACGATCACATGGAAAACAGGCTATTGCTTTTTCTTTCGGTATGGTTTATACTGTTATCATAACCTGATCAAAATATATGAGGTGCTTACGATATGAGTATTTTTGAGACCAATTACGCAAGAGAAAAAGCCCGCTATGAAGCGCTCATCAGCCGCCCCAACAAGGTGGCGGGCAGATACAATGGGATATACGACAGATATCTCCACCCTGTGCTGACGGCGGCACACGCGCCGCTTATCTGGAGGTACGATCTCGACCCCGAAACAAATCCCTATTTCATGGAGAGACTGGGCGTGAATGCGGTGTTCAACGCAGGTGCGCTTTACCTGAACGGCAAGTACTATCTGGTGGCGCGTGTTGAGGGCAACGACAGAAAGAGCTTTTTTGCGGTAGCAGAGAGCGACTCCCCCACAGAGGGCTTCCGCTTTTGGGACTTCCCTGTCCGCCTGCCCGACACCGAACCCGATGAGACCAATGTGTACGACATGAGGCTCACACAGCACGAAGACGGCTGGATATACGGCGTGTTCTGCTCCGAAAGCAAGGACACCACCGTTAACGACCTTTCCGCAGCGGTGGCACAGGCGGGCATCGTGAGGACGAAAGACCTGGTAAACTGGGAAAGACTGCCAAATCTGAGATCAAAGTCGCCCCAGCAGAGAAACGTGGTGCTCCACCCCGAATTTGTGGACGGCAAGTACGCTTTCTACACCAGACCGCAGGACGATTTCATACAGACAGGTTCGGGCGGAGGTATATGCTTCGGGCTGTGCGAGGACATAACCGACCCTGTGATATGCACCGAGGAAGAAGTGGTATCTCCCAGGATATACCATACCCTCACTGAATCGAAGAACGGCGCGGGTGCAGTGCCCATAAAGACCGAAAAGGGCTGGATACACATAGCACACGGTGTCCGCAACACAGCGGCGGGGCTGAGGTATGTGATATACGTTTTCGCCACCGACCTCAACGACCCCAAAAAGCTGATAGCCACGCCATCGGGCGTATTCATAGCACCGAGGGGCATCGAGCGTGTGGGCGATGTTTCAAACGTATGCTTTACCAACGGGGCAGTGGTCAACGAAAAGGGCGAAGTGTACATCTACTACGCCTCCAGCGATACCAGACTGCACGTTGCCGCCACCACCATTGACAAGCTGATCGACTACACCTTCAACACGCCCTCCGACCCGCTGAGATCGGCAGACTGCGTAAAACAGCGCTGTGAGCTTATCGAGAAAAACCTCAGACTGCTGAATAAATAAACAATTGCAGCACCGTTTTGTTTCGGTGCTGCTTTTTTGATCTGTATTTTACCTGCACATATCTCAGAGTGCCACATCCAGCGTCATCATGAGGATGAAGCCGATCATCACGCTTATCGTCCCTGCGCTGGAGTTTTCAAGATGGGCTTCGGGGATGAGTTCGTCCGCCACCACATACAGCATAGCTCCCGCCGCAAAGGACAAAAGCCAGGGCATCACAGTGCCTGCCGCATCCGCCGCCAGCACCGTAAGCATACCGAACAGCGGCTCCACCGCCCCCGATGCCGCACCGCAGAGGAAGGACTTCACTCTGCCCATCCCCTGCTGCCGCAGAGGTATCGAAATGGCTGCGCCTTCGGGGAAATTCTGTATGCCCATACCCACAGCCAGTGCTGTCGCAGCGGCAAACAGTGTGGGGTCCCCCTTATTCGCCGCCACCGCGAACGCCAGTCCCACCGCCATACCTTCGGGGATATTATGCAGTGTGACCGCAAACACCATCATGGCTGTGTGGCGTATACCTCTGCCCGAATCTTCCCCGTTTTGGGGCAGTATTTTGAACACAGGCAGCAGTTTCCCCAACAGCATGAGGAACACCACACCTGCCGCAAAGCCTCCCGCCGCCGGCAGCCAGCCAAGTTTTCCCAGCTTTTCAGCTTCGTTTATCGCAGGTATCAGCAGGCTCCAGACAGACGCTGCGATCATCACGCCTGCCGCAAACCCCAAGAATACGCGCCTTGCCTTGTCGCTGAAATCGTCGCTGACGATAAACAGCACCACTGCCGCACCCAGGGCTGTCATAAGAAATGTAAAGCCCGTCGCGCAGGCTGTCCATAGTAGACCTGTCATAGAACGCTTCCTTTCCATAGTATTGAGCATAGCTCTTAGGCATACTATGCAGGCGGGGGCGATGATGTCAAAGAAAAAAGCACACGACCGTCGCCGTGTGCTTTATAATGCGTATTATCAGTAAAATCTTTTTTTCGCCTTGACTATCGATACAATGATAAATGTCACCACAGCTATACCGAGAACCGAAAGACCCACGATGACGAATATCGTCTTGATCTTGCTTTTCAGCGGCACATCGTCTTTGGAGATCTTGACATCATTGGTCTGCACTTTGCGGTTTACCTCTATCACGCCGTCCTGCTGTTTGGCGTTCTTGTTGTAGCCGTCGAGATCGCCTATCTGTGCGCCCGATTTAAGGGTAACGGTAAGGTTGTCGATATCCAGGATATCCAGACCCTCAGCCTTTGCATGAACGGGTATCATTATGATAACGCCCGCCGCAGGCACCGTATTGGTGTCATTGAGATCGGCAACGGAAACAAGACCCGTTGCGTAGGAATTGACGTTGTTGTTGTCCGTTGTGTTGACTTCAAGCCTTGTGACCTTTGCATCAGGTATAAAATGGTTATCCTTGTCAACGGGTGCCAGGAAAATGCTGTCAGCCATCAGCTTCTTCTTGTAGTCCTCACCGATGCGGTACTTCATCGCTACCGTTGAGCCGTTGAAACATTCAAGCCCGAACTTTTCAGCCTTTAAAAGCACGCCTGCCATAGTATAGTCCTTCTCTGCGTCGGGTTCGGCTTCAAACAGCGGCTCGCCCTTGTTGCTGAGACATGACCAGTTATAGGCGAATGTATTGTCATCCGCCGCATTTTCCGCATCAGCCGTTATCCTGAGACACTGCCCCTGAAAAGCGGAGGTATTGTCGTTGCTCAGCGTGAAGGATATACCCGCACCGCCGACAGCTTCCACATAGTTCTCCCACTTGCCCGTATCAAAGGAAAGGGACGGTGTATCGTGCGAGTCGGTGACCAGCGACGGGTCGGTGACATATTTGTCCGTAACCTCAACAGCTTCGGTCTCCTCTGCCGCTTCAACAGCTTCCTCTTCCTCCGCAAAAGCCGTTACCGATGCCGAAGCCATGATGATGCCTGCCATCACCAGAGACATGAATCTTTCAAAACCTTTCATGATCGATCCCTCCATAATAAGCTTATATATAAGATATTAATTATTATATATATTTTACACTATCCCGAGAAAAATATCATCAATAAAAATTCACTTAATTATTCATTTTTTATTAACTTGGTTATGATCACGACAAAAAAGTACGGCGCATCATTATGCACCGTACTGATAGCTTTTATGAGATTCCGAGAAATTCGAGGTACTGCTTGTCGGGCATTACCGTTACCGAAGTCTTTTTCAGCTCCGAAGTTGACGACAGCTTGTAAAGCACCACCAGCGTACCGTCATCGTCCTGTGTCCAGCCCACATCGGGAACAGTTCCTCTTATACCCTTGTTGGATATGGTCTTCTTGATACCCTTCTCTTTCAGTGTGAAGAACCTGAGCTTTATATCATTGCCGTAGGGTACAACGCATATATTCACGCCGCCCTTGTCGCTGTTCTGCACATCGTAGAGAACTATCTTGTATTCGCCGTCGGGCGAAAGCACGTTCTGATCTCTTGTAACGTCGCATATCTTTGTGTACTCATCCTTGTACAGGCTGTAAACTTCGCTGTTCCTGTCAAGGTCTGCATTCAGCTCTGTCAGGGTGGAAGTTCCGCCGAAGAGCATATTGAATACGAAGTATGCCACCAGACCCAGCACATACATCAGCAGATATATGGTGCCCATAACGACCTTGAGTGTCTCGTGGGTGCCTGCCACGAAGAACATTACTACTGCCACCACCAGCGGAGGCACTACCAGTATCCAGTCGTACATATTGAACACCAGCATGAAGAACACCACAAAGACCAGTAGTATACTTATCATCTTTGTGATGAACACATCACGCGAATAGATCATCAGCAGCAGAAAGATTACGCTTGCCGCCACATATACCGTGAAAAACGACTGTTCCTGTCCTTCGGTAAATTCCAGGTCATAAAGGAACGTCGCGACTGTGAGCAATGTGATCACTGCAAAATAGATCAGATTGAACACGCCGACTGCTCGCTTGACCCATAGATTGGATAAAAACTCCTTCATTGTTAATTTGATCCTCCCAGCTTCGTTTTGCGTCAAAGGTGAGGTCGGTCATATCTATATAAACCCCGACGTCACACATTAATATTTTACACCAGTTCAGGCTAAAAATCAAGAGATTTGAAAAATTTCGTATATTTGCATAACCCTTGACTTACTATAAACACAAATAATCCATAAATATTAAGCTAATTCATGATTATGTCCTCACCGCCGCTGAGTCCCGAAACGACTTCTATATCGCTTTTGTCCTCGATGCCCGTTTCGATATCCTGTTCGACCTTTACACCGTCTATCAGCAGATAAACAAAAGTCCTTCCGCCCAGTTCCTTAACGGCTTTTTTGGGTATGACCACTGTGTCCAGCCTTGAATACACATCGAACACCACCGTGATATCACCGAGATCGGTGAGCGCATCCTTGTCATCGGGGGTTATGACGTACATATATGTGGAAAAATCGCCGTTGTCATTGAAGACGATATCCGTCACAGTGCCCGTAGAGGTCTGCACGCCCTGAACGAGACTGACCGTAGTGCCGAAATTTACGTTCGACAGCTTGTTGTCAAAGATCTGCACGCAGAGGTACTTCTCGCTCCTGTCAAGGGTATTCCCGAAGACAGCGCCCTTGTTCACGCGGCTGTTGACATTATAGGGATATCTGCCCGCCTCCATAGAGAATTCACCGTCACAGGGAGCATATACCGCATAATCCTCCAGGCTTTTGACCAGCTTGTCATAGTGCATCTGTTCTATCTCCACATCATACTGTGCCATCCTTATCTCATCGGCATCGGCATCTCTTTCCAGCAGAGTATCAACAGTGCTTTTCACCCGATCCAGCCTTATCTGCTCCTTCTCGATCTCCTCCTCCACTTCATCCGTGTAAAGTGTGCAGAGGAGCTGTCCCTTTGTGACCTCCGAGGGAGAATCCACTTCGATAGACTTTATCTGCCCGTTAGCGGCGAATTTTACGGATTTTGAATAAGGATACCCATAAAATCCGGGCTGCTCGTATTTCTGCGAGATATCGCGCACTTCCGCCTTTGTGGTCTTATACTGCACGCTCTTTGCTTCCAGTATGGGGACTGCGATCTCGTCCTTTTTTTTCTTTTCCGCGCACCCGCTGAGGACCAACAGCGCCGCACAAAGCACAGCGCAGACGATGCGTTTCAATAATTCCATATATTCCCTTTCCTCTGATAAGAAAGCTGAAAAACACGTTACTTAACCTTATAATTATAACACCTTCGGTTATTTATTACAATAATAAAGCAGCCAAATCGTAGCACTGCACAACTTGGGCTGCATATTTTTAGTTATTCTCAACTATACGCCGCATCAATGAACTCGGCAATGATACTGTTTGAAACGAGAAACCCCTTTGCTGTCAGCGAAAGCCTGTCGCCGTCAAGTATCACGAGACCGTGTTTTGAATAGGTCTCCGCCAGCCGCCGTATATTCTCTGCGGACTTTTCACAGAAGTATCCAGCCACTCTTTCAAGGGATATGCCCTTTGTCAGTCTCAGCCCCAGAAGTATGTATTCCTCAGCGCCGTTGACCTCAGCTTCGGTGACTTCACAGGGCTGCACATCGCTCTCGATAAACAGCTTCACATCGGGCGGACAGCAGTAGCGCCTGCCCTCAGAGAATGAGTGCGCCGCCGCACCGAATCCCAGATACTTCTCGCATTCCCAGTATTTGTTATTATGTCTCGACTCATACCCCTCACGGGCAAAATTCGATATCTCGTACTGCATGAAGCCCCGTTTTTCCAGTTCCTCCACAGCGGTGAGATACAGCTCGCTCATCAGATCGTCATCTGCTGTCAGGCTTTTCACCTTGTCATTGTCAAAGGGCGTACCTTCCTCAATTTTCAGCATATACGCCGATATGTGTTTAAGCGGCAGCGAACAGAGTTCCCCCACAGTTGCCCGCAGAGTATCGCAGTCCTCCCCTGCCGCACCCAGCATTATATCCCCCGAGATATTCTCAAAGCCCGCAGCAGCGGCATCATTCACCGCCCTCACCGCAGTATCATAGTCGTGCAGCCTGCCGAGAAAACCCAGCCTGCCATCGTCTGCCGACTGTATCCCGAAAGAAAGCCTGTTAACGCCCGCCGCCCGAAAACTTCGGAGTTTTTCCGCATCAACGGTACATGGGTTCGCTTCCAGAGTTATCTCCGCATCATCAAGGGTAAAAGCAAGACGGCACTCTTCGATGATATCCCCTATCTGCGCGGGTGTGAGCAGTGACGGCGTACCTCCGCCGAAATACAGTGTATCCGCTTTCAGACCTCTGCCGCGATACTCTTTGATATTCCTTATCAGCGCACGAGTGTAGCTCTCCGCCGTTCCCTCATCGTAGCGGACGGAATAAAAGCTGCAATAGGGGCACTTTCGCAGGCAGAAAGGCACATGGACATACAGGCCGAGCAAGTTCAGTCCTCCTTATCGTCGAAGGCGTTGTCGATGTACTCGCCCGCACGCTCACTGTTGCTTTTGAACTTGCCTATCACCTTGCGCAGGCAGAAGCGCACCAGCCAGAGCAGGTACATCCCCACGAACATGACAGAGCAGTAGAAAACATACAGCATCTGCGCCTGAAAACCCAGTGAGAAATACTTTGAACGCTTTTCCAGCATATTCATCACTGCGGGGTGTACCGCAAAATAGCACACAAACCCAAGTATACCGCTGTACGCAATGGTACAGGTGATACCGATGACGGCTTCCTTGAATGTCAGCCCCGAAAACTTTATGCCCGCGAATGTGACCCACGCAAGCACCAGCAGCAGCCCTATACCCGATGATATATTGGCATACACCTCATAAAGCACAGGCAGCAGCACCGCACCTGTCATTCCCAGTACTATCGCCAGCTTCATTGATCTTCTTAGATCCAGCATTTTACTCCCTCTTATGTTCTTAAATATATTATTCTATCTGAATATAGGTACATCGTAATACCCGAAAGTGTCCGATATCTGCATGACCAGCACCCACACCGACAGCCCGCTGAGGAACAGTCCCGCCACAGAGCTCAGCACTGCGTTGCCGTCAAAGACCTTATTGCGCTTTTTGTCCAGCATCAGCCTGCATTCTCTGCCTTCGGCGTAAAGCCGCCCTTTCATCACTACCTCACAGGGGAAGGTGTTGGCGAATACCTCTCCGCCAATATCGTAGAAAGGTATGCCGTAACCGAATTTGGGATGTTTTTCCACCCTCGCCAGCCTGCCGCTGCATTTCTCGGATACCGTCAGCCTTACTATGCACCAGCCGAAAAACAGGAATAGCGCCAGCATCATCAGGCACATCAGCCCCATCACGCACTCCAGCACGAATTCCACCGAAAAGCCGACTATCAGCATCAGCGCGATGATGACGACAAATATTATCAAAGCTTCCAAAGCTCCCACTTCCCTTTAATCGTCCAGTTTAAGCACACTCATGAATGCTTCCTGCGGTACGGCTACCGTACCCAGCTGACGCATCCTCTTTTTGCCTTCCTTCTGCTTTTCCAGCAGCTTCTTCTTTCGTGTGATATCGCCGCCGTAGCACTTTGCAAGAACGTCCTTTCGCAGTGCCTTTATGGTCTCGCGGGCGATTATCTTTCCGCCGATGGCAGCCTGCACGGGAACTTCAAACAGCTGTCTCGGGATATTCTCCTTCAGCTTCTCCGTCAGTCTTCTTCCGCGTGCGTAAGCCTTTTCCTCATGCACGATAAAGGACAGCGCATCGACTATCTCGCCGTTGAGCAGGACATCCAGCTTGACCAGCTTTGAGGGCGCATAGCCTTTCAGCTCGTAATCAAAGGACGCATAGCCCCTTGTGCGGGATTTCAGCGCATCAAAGAAGTCATACACTATCTCGTTGAGGGGCAGCACATAGTGCAGATCCACACGGTTCTCATCGATGTACTGCATATCCATGAAGGTACCCCGCCTGTCCTGACAGAGTTCCATGATATTGCCCACAAATTCCGACGGTGTATAGATATGCGCATTCACCACAGGCTCCTCCGCCGAAGATATGGTACCCGGATCGGGGAAGTTGGTGGGGTTGTCGATATACTTTGTCTCGCCGTTGGTCAGCGTGACCTTATATATAACGGACGGTGCCGTTGTTATGAGGTCGAGATTGTACTCTCTTTCAAGGCGCTCCTGGATGATCTCCATGTGGAGAAGTCCCAGAAAACCGCAGCGGAAGCCGAAGCCCAGAGCTATGGAAGTCTCGGGCTCAAAGGAGAGGGATGCATCGTTGAGCATCAGCTTTTCCAGCGCATCGCGCAGATCGCCGTACTTTGCGCCGTCAGCGGGATAGATGCCGCTGAACACCATAGGATTTACCTTTTTATATCCCGGCAGAGACTCGTCACAGGGGTTCTCGGCATTGGTCACCGTATCACCCACACGGGTATCGCCTATATCCTTGATGGAAGCGGTGATATACCCGACTTCGCCCGCATGGAGCTCGCCAACGGGAACAAGGTCCTTAGCGCCCATATATCCTACCTCAACGGTCTGGAATTCAGCCTGCGCCGCCATAAGACGGATAGTCTCGCCCGCCTTGATATGACCCTCCATCACGCGCACATATATGATAACGCCCTTGTAGGGGTCGTAGTAGCTGTCGAATATCAGCGCTTTGAGGGGCGCGTCGTCGTCGCCCTTTGGTGCGGGTATATCGGTGACGATACGCTCCAGCACCTCTTTGATGTTTATGCCCATCTTCGCGGAGATACGCGGTGCATCCATTGCGGGTATGCCGATGACGTTCTCCAC
>NZ_CAMHRZ010000135.1 GCF_946187255.1 uncultured Ruminococcus sp. | reverse complement strand
ACCACACTTCATCAAAAAAGCCTACCCTTGCGGATAGACTTTTGCGACAGACTGAGAGGCTGTACACATTATGCGTACAGCCTCTTTTTTAATGTCCGAAATAGCTTTCAAAGCCTGTGGTGTCGGCAGTTCGGAGGTCGGCGGCGGTCTCGTCCGCCAGGTGTATCAGCATTTTCTCATAGCTGCACTGAAAGGGCGATACTGTATCCTCTCTGCCGGTTTCAAGGCGGTTAAGGCAGCCGCAGGAATTAAGACAGCGGCTTTTGAACGAACAGCTTTGGCAGGATAGGGGCAGTTTGCGGCGGAAGGCAAGTGTGGCACATTTTCTCACGAAGATGCCATCGTACACATTCCCGAGACAGTAATCCGCATCCCCCATGAACTGGTTGCAGGCGTAGATGTTCCCGTCCGTTGCTACGGGCATTTGCGAAAAGCCGAGATGACAGCGGTCGTTCACGTTGATGCCGCTAAGCAGGCTGCGGATCTTGGTTTCTATGGGGCTGAAATAAAAGGGGTCGCCATCCAGCAGACATTTTTTGTAAAAATCAGCTGCTTCCGCCATTTGTCCTGCCAGAATTTCCTGCGCAGATGGTACCCACTGCACCTTGCTGCCGTAGGCAGGCACCGCATGGATGCGCTGAAAGCCAATATCATACAGATACCTTACCGATGCTGCGAACCGCCCGACTGCCTGCGGTGCGGCGGTCATCATGGCGGTGGAAGCTGGAAGTACTGCCAGCAGCCGCTTTGCCGCCGCTTCCACATCGGCAAAGGTGCCGCGCCCGCTGCGGTACTTTCGGCATATATCCTGCATCAGCCCGTCAAATGACAGTGCGATCTCCATACCCTCAGCCGCCGCGCGTTCCAGCATACGTTCGGTGAGAAGAGTGCCGTTGGTGGTCATGCGGTAGTACACGGGCTTGCCGTATTTTTCAGAAAGCAACCCGCAGATATCCATAGCTTCAAAAATCATATCCTCGCAAAGCAGTGGTTCTCCGCCGAAAAAACACAGTCCCGCAGAACCGCCGTCCGAAAAAGCCAGTTCGCAGGCACGGCGCAGGACTTCCTCCGACATGACCGCAGGCTTTTTTTTCTGCGTGCAGTATACGCAGTCAAGGTCGCAGTCTTCGGTAATATACAGCGTAAGATTCATCGTCATCACCCTCATTCACACATATTATATCATACCTCCGCCGCTTTTTCAATAGAGCAAAGTATTGCAACTTCGGGAGAACTGTGCTATAATAGTAAAAACTCATTATACTATCGGCAATCAAAGAAAGGGTGGCGCTTATGGACGAAAAAGATACGAACAAGAACACCGCTTCGGAGGCAAACGGCGGGCTTTTTGCAAATACCCCATTCATGGGAATGAACAACGTGCTCGCATCATCGGTCATATCCGAGATAACCTGCGGGAGATTGCCCCGCACCATGCCCGACGGCAGAGTATCTGCGGCTGATTATTACTATCTTGAAGTGTTTGCCGATCATGCCGAGCTTACACACTGCAAGGGCAGCCTGAAGGAAAGCTATATGGTAAACGGTATGACTGCGCTGGTGGCTCTGGAGAAAGTTAAGCTACTGACAGAGAAATATCCCGATGAAAAGCCCTTCCACGAAAATCTGCCGCTGGCAAAGGATATAATATTCAAGGACGGCACCGTGAAATATGCGCCGCAGGAGGAGCTTTCAAGGATACTTACGGAAATGATACCGATGATAATCAACAGCAGCTGTATGCCTCAGGGACTGGTGGCTGCAATGCCTCTGCCGAATATGCCGACAGAAACAGCTCCCGTGACGAACACAGCGACAGGCACTGATACATGGAAATGCGAATGCGGCTATGTCAACAGCGGAAAATTCTGCGCCAACTGCGGTAGCCCAAAACAATGAAAGGATGATACAGCATGGCAGACATCAGGATAGTCACCTGCGGAAGAATAGCAGTATATCTGCCAAGCGGCGCCTCCCCAGACTATGATATAATAAGACTATACCATTACAAGGATAAGGAAGGCTCCGTGATATTCACCGACTGTAACGGCAATCAGAAGACACTTGTCATCAGCGCTGAGAACGAAGCTCTCAAAAAGGCAGTCGCTGATATTGAAGCCCTTGCGGCAAATGACCCCGACTACCCCTGCGACAAGCGCCCCTTTTTCAATGAGGTTTATATGCAGGACGGCAGTTATCGTTTTGTGCCCCGCGAAGAACTCAGGAGCATACTGGACACGTTACACAAGGCTGCATTCAAAGAAGAGCTGACACCCGAAGATTCGGGGAAAGTTTCTCCTGCGCCGAACGAAGTCGAATATATCCGCGTATCGGCGGAGAATATCGATCATCGGCTGAAACGCCTCGGTGACGAGGTCAGTCTGACCACCATAGAAAACAGGCTGCAAAGGACTACTTATACCTTTGATACTTCCCACCCCGCATTTGAAAAAGCGGAAAGCAGGATAGCAGAACTTGATACCTCCAAGCCCGACAGCAGCGACGGCGTACATGAGATACATTTCAGTGACGGCAGTACATTCATCGCTGACAGCGAGGTACTTCTGGATATCGTGGCTGAACTGACGTATGGTCTGGATACCGATCCTGACGGAGTAACAAGGGACTTTTTCACCCCTTTGAACACTATGCCGACTTTGCAGGGGGCGGTGGCTTACTTCCCCGAAAAGGAACTGCAAAATGCGGCAAAGATGGGTATCGGGATAATGGGTGTAGGAAATATGGGCATTGATCCCGCGAAACTGAAAGCTCCGCTGCCCGAGAAAAATAAGCATTTCACAAGGCTGAATGAGGACGGCAGCTGGGACTGTGCCTGCGGTGCAAAGGGACTGACATCAAAGTTCTGTTACAGCTGCGGTGCCGCAAAGCCGCAGGTATGGAAATGCAGCTGCGGGTGTGAGAATATCTCGAAATTCTGCCAGAGCTGCGGCAAGCCTAAACCGCAGGAATGATTACAACAGCAAAGGGGAGCAAGTGCGTTACTTGCTCCCCTTTTACAGTACACCCCGCAGTTTTTCCAGCGCCCGCTTTTCTATCCTTGATACATACGACCTGGAAATATCCAGCTTTTTCGCCGCTTCCCGTTGTGTCAGCGCCTGCCCACCGTAAAGTCCGTAGCGCATGACGATGACCTCACGCTCCCGCTCGTCCAGCGTTTTATCCAGAATTTTGTACAGCTGTTCTGCCCGCATCAGCAGTTCCGTCCTGTCCGCCACATCCTCGCCGTCAGTCAGAAGATCCATAAGACAAAGGCTGTTGCCGTCCTTATCCGACTGTGCGGGCTCCTCGATGGACACATCACCCGCTGTCTTTTTCAGGGCGCGGAAGTGCATAAGTATCTCATTTTCAACGCACCTGCTGCCGTAGGTGGCAAAGCGCGTGCCCTTTGTGTAGTCAAAGGTCTGCACCGCCTTGATGAGCCCTATGGTACCTATGGAGATCAGATCGTCCTGATCCGATGCGGCGGCGTAGTACTTCTTTATGATATGCGCCACCAGCCTGAGATTATGGCGTATCAGCCTGTCACGGGCGCTTTTGTCGCCCTCTGCCATTTTTTCAAAGCACTCACGCTCCTCCGCCGCCGTCAGCGGGCGCGGGAACACTTTCCTGCCGTCAAAATGCAGCCCGA
Organism: uncultured Ruminococcus sp.; assembly: GCF_946187255.1. Classification (GTDB taxonomy): domain Bacteria; phylum Bacillota; class Clostridia; order Oscillospirales; family Ruminococcaceae; genus Hominimerdicola. The sequence goes on along the minus strand of NZ_CAMHRZ010000135.1, from coordinate 5,533 downwards.
AAAACAGTCCTGCCGCCCCCAGCTGCCGTAAAAGTTCTAAAATTCCTGCAAACATATAATATCACCTCACAATATTTTGTAATAATATATGAGGGTGAAAGTTTGTACTATTCCGAAGTAATATGTATTCTTTCCGAAAATAATCTGCACATAGAAAAACAGCCGTGCCGAAGCACAGCTGTTTCCCGCCATATCATTTATCCCTTAACAGGCAAAGCAGATGCCTTATACTTTCCTGTTATGACCTTCTGTACTACCTGAGCATCAGCCTTTGTAATGCTGCCGTCGCCGTTTGCATCGGCGTTCTTCTTGCCCTGTACTGTAAGTTTTACCTTTGAGGGTGCCTTTACATACTGTTTTATCAGCACAACGTCAGCAATATTGATCTTGCCGTCGCAGTTTGCATCGCCGTACTTGGTATCCTTGTCAGCAGGTGTAGATGTTGAGCCGCTGATCTTGCCGTAAACTATACCGCAGCCTACGGTAGACATATAAACCTTGCCGAATTCGTCCATATCGCCCACAAGGTAGTTGCCGTTGCCTGTGCCGCCGAAGAGGTGGTCAGTGTTTATGCAGTCCCAGGACTTGCCGCCGTTGGTGGAGCGGTAGATGCCCTCGGGGTCGCTCTCTGTGGGTCTGCCGTACATATACAGCGTGTTGAGCCCGCCAGTCTTTTCGGGAGCGCCGTAGCCAACTGTCTTGCAGTAGAATACGTTGAGTTTCTCGGAATCAGCACCCTTGTTGGAGATCTTGTACATACCGTACCAGCCGCCCGCAACGACTATCGAGCCGTCGCCCAGATAAGCGGGATCGCTGAAGCTGTCGCACATATCGTATCTGCAAACGGTCTGACCCGTGAATGTCTTGCCGTAGTCGGTGCTTATAAAGAAGCCGAAATGACACTCTTCAAGGGTAGGCTCCTTCTTGGTGGTGTCGGATGACCAGTACTGATTGTACTTAACACCGGTAGCGTAAACTATCGAGGGATCCTTCGGGTCAACGAGGGTGTATACCGTCTTGGAAGCATCGATGCCTTCCGACTTAGTCCAGGTCTTGCCGAAGTCGTCGGAGTAGCTGAGAGCGCCGTTCTCGTTTGAATTGAGTATACGGTATGTGCCCTTTTTCAGCTCGGTTATCGAGAGCTTGCCGCCCTTGTATGCAGGCGTGAAGGTAGTCCAGGTCTTGCCTCTGTCGAGAGTGTAGCAGCCGCTGATGGGGTTGTTGTTGTCAGCAGTGGTGATCCTCGCCCATACATCAGTGTTCTGCGGGCATACTGTGATGGCGGAGGTAGAGCCCATATTCGGCTGATACTGGAGACCTACCTTGTCCTCCTTCTCGTGTACGAAACCGTCATAGTCACCGATAGCGGAGAGGTCGAGACCGTCCTCAGTGCTTATAAAGTCAAGAGAAACGACTTCCTCAATGCCATCGGGATGGAATGTGAATGTGGGCAGATTATCCTGATCGGTGCTCCACAGATTGTCGCATACGAATACGCCGTTACCCGATGTTATGAACATCCTGTCGGAGTTGCGGGGATCGGTAACAACAGTGCCCGACCAGTGGATAGCCTTGTCCTGTATCCACTCATAGCCGCCGTCCTTCAGGTAGTCGGAGATCAGAGGCTGCTCCCAGCCATAGGTCTGTCCGGGAGAGAAGTTCTGCCAGGTCTTGCCGCCGTCAAAGGAACGGAAATACTGGTCGCCCCATGTAGCACCGTGTTCATCTGTCCACTTCTGCCAGAGCTGTGCCTGCCACTTGCCGCAGCTGCCTGCTATGAGATGGTCGGGGTTATTGGGGTCAGCCCATATTGAACCGAGACCGAAGTTGGGGTCAAATAACTGTGAAGTCTTGCCTGTCTTGGGAGAATACCTGTATCCGCCGCCGCTGGCGCCGTTGAATGCAAGACCTGCGATATAGGTTATCAGCAGATCGCCGTTGGCATCTACGTTAATTCTTGAGGGGAATACATCAGTGGGGAGGTCCTTGCTAAGTACGCTGAACTTGTCGTCCTTTACGTTCGCAACGTGTACGTTCGCAACACCCTTCTTGGAAGTGCCCACATATACCTTGCCGCCTGTGATGGCGATATTTGCAACACCGTTCTGGTGGTTGTATTCGTCTGTAGTCACCGCGCGCGCCTTGATTTTGCCCCATGTAGGCCACTTGGTGGTGCAGTCAAAAAGTCCCAGATCATCATAGCCGATAACAGGCTTCCAGGTCTCGCCGCCGTCGGTGGACTTTATCAGTGCAGACTTGGAGTTTTCATCAGAGGTAACATCGCCGCCCGCATATATTATCTTCGGGTTGTCGGGATCCACCGCTATGGACTCGCCGCACTGTCTGCCGTCGCCGTTGCCCATTACCTTGATAAGAGATGTGATATCTATCTCCTTGAAGGTCTTGCCGCCGTCGGTAGTCTTGTAGATAACTGTCTTTTCCGATGAGAAATAAGCACAGCCGCAAAGGAAGTATACCGTATCATCATCGGTAGGGTCGATAGCCATAGCGTCAACGCTGAGAAGTCCGCGGTCTGCGTCGTTTATGAAGCCGAAAAGCTGCTCCCAGCTCTCGGTATCGTAATTGTACTTGTAAGCGCCGCCAACGTCCGTTCTTGCATACATGACAGCCTTGCCCGTAACTATGCCCGAAACGAATCCGCCGCCGCCTATCTTCATTGTACCCCATTCCATTGAGGATGAGATATCCTGAGCAGATGCTTTTATCACAGAACCGTCCGTACCCGCATAAGGAAGGGCAGCTGTTGTCATGCACACAGCCAGGAGCCCTGCGAGAACTTTTTTGAATGTACCCATAATTTTTACCTCCTTGATAGCATTGAGTTTAATATACTCATATCCGAATTATCCATATTATTATTTTAGCATAGCATTATTTCTATTCTGATATTAATTCTTGAATTTTTTTGACCATAATTATAATAATCTATATATACTCCCCTCAAAATTAACAAAGACTCCCCTGAGTGTTGCTTTCTTTTGAACATCATGCTTATGAGCACATATCAGCGCGTCATACGGTTTAGTAAAAAATTAAACTCTCCGATGATTTTAATGCAGTCGGAGAGTTTATTATTTTAATATATCATTATATTTTCACTTAGTGCATCAAAGAGCGCTCTTTTTAACGGGAAGAGACTTCTGAGCGATCTTCTTTACGCATACCATACGGATAGCCTTCAGATCGTTCTCATCCAGACCGTTGCCTGCATCAACGCAGTCAGCATTCTTTGCACCCGCATTGGTCAGCATATATCTCTTGTTGCCCGAAAGCACCTGAGCTACCAGTACAGCATCCGCGATACTTACCTTGCCGTCGCAGTTGGCATCGCCGTAGATGACACCCTCACCTGCCGAAGAAGATGAACCGCCGCCGGTATAAAGATCCTTGGGGAGCTCGTCAAGTGTTATGCAGTACTCGCTCTGATAGATCTTTTTCAGCTCGTCGCTGTCCTGATAGTTGGGTCCGAGGAAAGCAACGCCGCCATCCTCGCCGCCGTCATACCAGGGACAGAAATACAGCCAGCCCGCATCCTCAACGACCAGATTATCCAGTGCAGGGATAGTGTCGTTCTCAGCCATAGCTATCATCTTCTTGCCGCCTGTCAGATTATAGAGCGCATCGAACTTTTCAGGGATAGCCCTGAGGTTGGGACCGCTGGACTTTCCGTCGCCTCTGTTGTATTCAACATTGTACTTATCGTAAGCTACGATATCCACATACTCATCGCCCGGATACCAGGTAGCGGAATTGGAATAATCATAGCTGTTGAATTCCCATATAAGGTTGTGCAGACCGTACTCCTCTGTCAGTGTGGTATACAGCAGCTTCCATATCTGCTTGTATGTCTCGGCACCTCTGTCGCCCCACCAGAACCATGCAGTACCGTCGGCATAATTGCCCTCGTTGCCCTGTGCTTCGTGCAGGGGTCTCCAGATAACGGGTACGCCCTCATCCTGTAATTTCAGCAGCTGCTCCGCAAGATCTTTCATAGCCAGCTGGAAGTACTTGTATTCCTTCGTGCCCTCTACAACTACATTTCTTGTATCAAAGGACATGGAGCCCTCACCGCTCTGATAGTTCTTGTAGGAACACTGCTGCCAGCCTACAGGCTCACCGAGAACATAGTTATCAAAATCCTTGGGGATATTGATATGCCAGGAAGCTGTGATTATACCATTCCTCTCCTTAGCCCATTCGATGCAGCGCTCGGTGGTGCCGTCATCCCAGCCGTACAGCGGGTTGTAGTTCATGAAATCCACGCCCCTGATGGCGGGTACTTTTCCGGTGAGATCTTCGAGATACTCATTCTCCCACTCATAATTGTTCTTGTGTCCGCCGCCGTAGATCTCCTGCTGTCCCGAGATTATATGGCTGCCGTAAACGCTTTTCAGGTACTTCATCAGCGACTTGGCTTCGGGAGTGGCTTTCTTGTCAGTCAGCTCATCGGCAGCAATGGTATAGTCATGCTTGGGAGTAACACTTACTGTTACCTTATCGATAGCCATATAGCCGTACTCGCTGACGAACTCGATGACATTGGTACCCTTGCTGAGCCTGAAGCTGCCGAAATCGAGGTCTGTCCACTCCTCCGAATAGGGCATGATAGTTGAGCGCTTGATGCCGTTGACCTTTACAGTCTGCATCCTGCCGCCCTTATCCAGCACCTGCGCCGCCCTTGCAACGATGGTATACATACCATCTTCGGGAACAGTGACCTCAAAGGAGCCCGCGCTGTTGGTCAGGTAGAAAAAGCCCTCGCCCGAACTGTTTTTGGGTGCGGGACCGTAGTTCTCTTTCCACAGCGATGCGCCCTCCATGTTCTCAGCTTCGATGACGTAGGGGAAGGTATCAGCCTTAGCCGCAGCCACCGTCACAACAGGGAACGAAGCGGAATACACAGCGGCAGACATTGCCAGCGCAGCAAAAGCAGCCGTTACCCTTTTGAATGTGTTTTTCATAGCAATACATCCTCCATAAAAAAATAAATGATAAAAAAGTCTCCGATATTCCTTCTTTTTTTGTATTATACAACGGAAAGCTATTTTTGTCAATTTATGTAATCGATTAACAATTTGAACATTTTAAGTACGGCGAGTAAAGTTTAATTGAACGAAGCGCCCGAAAAGCTGCCAAAACAAGTGTCGCAAAGGTCATATACATTATATAAAGATACTCCGTTCGTTCTCATTGAAAATAAGGAACCTCACAGCAGACTTCGATCCGCAGCAGCGAGGATGCCAAACTATTATTGACAGCAGTGCTTCTTTTCCGCAGAGTGCAAAGCTATTCTTTACAATGCGAATATTGTTAAACTATACCATTTTAGAAGACGTTATCAGCGCACATCACTTACAAAATATTCGCAAAACTGTCCTCGGCAGAAGTGAAACAGCACTTTGCACATTCATTTAACATTGATTTGGTAATATTTACAATATCCGGCACTTCTACAGATGCAATAAGTCATGCCATAATCTGGTTTTTCAGCACATTTTCTCGGCCAGATACT
>NZ_CAMHRZ010000134.1 GCF_946187255.1 uncultured Ruminococcus sp. | reverse complement strand
AAGAACTGTTGAAAAACTGTGAAGTATACAGAGATATCTACAGTTCACAGGTAAAAACGAACGGAGGTGAGGTATAATGCCCCCTATGCCACCTATGGGTCCCAACAAACGCGGTCCGGGAGGACCCAACGCAGGACGCATAAACGCCGAAAAGCCAAAGAACGCACGCGAGACTCTCAGCAAGCTGCTGAGATATATCGGCAAGAGCGAATACCTGTTCTTCGGGCTGCTGGCGGTAATGCTGAGCATAACTCTGCTGGGACTGGCAGCGCCTTACATACAGCAGATAGCCATCGACTGCATAACTCTCGATGACAACAAGCTTGAAGTCAACACCGACAGGCTGATAAAAACACTGGTGATACTCGGGACAGTATATCTCGTAAACTCGGTATTATCCTATTTTCAGGGGATATTCTCGGCAAAGCTGTCACAGCGGACGGTAAGCACCATGCGACGCGACCTGTTCGGTGATCTCGTCAAGCTGCCGATAAAGTACTTCGACACCCACCGTCACGGAGATATAATGAGCCGCATGACCAACGATGTGGAAAATATATCCAACACCATTTCACAGTCCATCGGCTCGCTGATATCGGGCGTGCTGACGGTAATAGGTTCAATAATCATCATGCTGACCTATTCTCCGCTGCTGACCCTCATCTCCCTTTCCACCGTCGTCCTGACGATATTTGTTTCGGGGAAGATGACCAAATTCATGCGGAAATACTTCTTACAGCAGCAGATAATCCTCGGCAAGCTGAACGGTCATGTGGAGGAAATGGTCACAGGACACCGCACAGTGGTATCCTATTCAAAGGAACAGGCTGCCGTTGAGGAATTCAACAAGATGAGCGACGAACTGCGCAAAACAGGCATTCGCGCACAGATATGCGGCGGCGTTATGGGTCCGCTGATGAACTGTATCGGCAATTTCGGGTTCGTGATGATAGCCGCTTTCGGCGGGTGGTTCAGCTACAAGGGCTGGATAACCGTCGGCACGATACAGGCGTTCATACTCTACTCAAAGCAGTTCTCCCGCCCGATAAACGAGATAGCCAACCAATACGCCAACATACAGACGGCGATTGCGGGCGCAGAGCGCATCTTCGAGGTAATGGAGACTAAGCCCGAAAAGGACGAGGGCAAAGCGGACATCACTGCGGAGGATGTGCGCGGGGATATCTGCTTCAAGGACATACACTTCGGATATGAAGCGGACAAGCCTGTACTCAAAGGGCTGGACTTAGACATAAAACAGGGGCAGAAGATAGCGATAGTAGGCGCTACGGGTTCGGGCAAGACCACCATAGTCAACCTGCTTACACGCTTCTACGAGACAGACAGCGGGCATATCACCGTTGACGGTGTGGATATCACGGATATCCCGCTGGAAGAGCTGAGAAAGTCGGTGGCGATAGTTTTGCAGGACACTGTGCTTTTCAAGGGCAGTATCGAGGATAATATCCGCTACGGAAAAGAGGATGCACCCGATGAAGCGGTGCGGCGTGCTGCCGCTCACGCAAATGCGGCGGAGTTCATCCGCAGACTGCCCGACGGCTACAAAACACAGCTCAGTGAGGGCGGCTCAAATCTTTCACAGGGACAGAGACAGCTGCTGTCGATAGCAAGAGCGGTGCTTGCCGACCCGAAGATACTCATCCTCGATGAAGCGACTTCCAGCGTTGATACCAGGACTGAGATGCACATACAGTCCGCAATGGTGGCGCTGATGAAGAACAGGACTTCACTGATAATCGCCCACAGGCTTTCCACCATACGCGATGCGGATGTTATCGTAGTCATTGACGGCGGCAGGGTTGCCGAAAGCGGCAGGCACGAAGATCTCATCGCACTTCACGGCTGTTACTATCAGCTTTATCAGACGCAGTTTGCGGGCAACAAGACCTGAGGCGGTGCATCATGGATATTACATATATACACGAACCCACCGACCTGCAATGCGGGCAGGCGGTTCTGGCAATGGTGCTGGGGATACCCGTAAGCACTGTGGCGGAAGAACTGGACAACTTCCGCGAAACTACGCTGAAAGAGATGAAAGCATACCTGCGTTCTCACGGGGCGTGGGTATCGGATGAAAGAGTGCAGGTGCAGGACAGGTCGGAGCTTCCGCCCCTGTGTATGCTCAGCCTGGAGACCCCCAGGTGCTGGCACTGGTCGCTGTACTGCGAGGGCGTATTCTACGACCCTGAACACGGCGTTATGGAGGATTTTCCCGAGTCTGCACGGCGGTATTACTGGGAGATACGCCTGCGATAGACGTTATACGACATAAAAAGACGGCAGGACCCGATGCAGGGCTCTGCCGTTTTTGTACTATTATTCGGACTGCTTACTCTTTTCAAATTCTTCCCGCTCACGTTTTGAGAACACACAGCCGCAGTGATACTGCCGTTACAGACAGTATTCCGCCGAAAGCCCGACGGGGCGCATACAGCATTTTGTACTATTATTCGGACTGCTTGTTCTTTTCAAATTCTTCCCGCTCGCGCTTTGAGAACACACAGCCGCAGTAATCCTGCCTGTACAGCCCGTATTCCGCCGAAAGTTCGATGGAACGCTTATAGCCGTTCTTCTTTTTGAAATCGGCAGGCAGTGCCGCAACGCTGTACACCTCACCCAGCTCTTCGGATATCTCGTTGAGTTTCGGGGAGTTCTTATAGGGGGATATGGAAAGGGTGGTGGTGAAATAATCCGCACCCAGCTCATGAGCCAGCTGTGCCGTGCGTTCCAGCCGCAGACGATAGCAGGCAAAACAGCGCTCGCCGCCCTCGGGGATACCCTCCAGCCCCTTTACCGCATCGTAGAACTCCTGCGGGTCATAGCCGCGCTCTACCAGAGTTACGGGGTTCTTCACGGGCATCTCGGATATCAGCCTTTCCAGCTCCTTTACGCGGTGATCGTATTCCTCGGGGGGATAGATATTCGGGTTGTAATAGAACACGGTGATGCTGAAATACTGCGTGAGATATTCCAGCACATAAGAAGAACAGGGCGCACAGCAGCTGTGCAGCAGCAGCTTCGGCGGAGGTGCCGAAGGGTCAAGGGATGCTATGATCTCATCCAGCCTGCGCTGATAGTTTATCCTGATCTCGTTTGACATAATATCACCTCTGTAAAGTCATCCCGAACATAAAAAAAGACAAAAAAAGACACATAAAGACAAATAAAGACACAGGGGTGTCTTTATTAAAAACCCCGAAATTACGGGCTTTCAGGGGCAAAAATATAAAAAAAGACAAAATTCCCATAGTTTATAGTAATAAAAAAATAATAATTACCATATTATGGTATATTACTGCTATATTTAGTTATTAATCTGTATATTTTGCAAGAGAGCGAAAACCTGTCTTTTTTGTCTTTTTTACTAAAAACATGGCTCAAACGCCGTAAAATCGGGCTTTTTAAAATTCCCACAGGCGTGTCTTTTTTTGTCTTTTTTTGTCTTTTTTAGGGAACTTTTGTTCGGCAGACTAAAGTTTTCAACACCTGCGGATGTGATGTGGGGATAAGCGGATGAGTTGATCACTCTTTCATGCAAAGCTCCGCAATGGCATTTGCGTACATATTCAGATTAAGCCTGAAAGTTTCAAGGCTGATATGCTCGTCGTCACCGTGCATATTGTTGTTCTCCCAGGGGAACTCCGCACCGAAAGCCACCGCACCGGGGGTGTTGTGTACATAGGTTATGCCGCCCTCAGCGATACAGCAGCCCTTTTCGCCCTTTACGCGCTCGTATACACGCAGCAGTGCCTGCACGAAATCGCTGTTTTCGTCCACATAGTGGGGCTCCATGCCCTCACAGTTATCAACAGTGAAGCCGATGCCTGTCACCGCATCCTTTATTATGCCGCTTATCTCAGCGTAACTGCGGTCAATGGGGAAACGGATATCTATACCGCCGCAAAGCCTGCCGCTGTCGGTATTCAGCAGGGTGAGGGCGCAGGTCATCCTGCCCGATATGCTGTCCTCAAAGCCCATACCGCAGGCAGTGCCGTCAAACTCTCCGTGAGGGAACAGCTTTTTAAGACCCAGCAGAAGCGCATTATTTCCCTCATACCCCGACAGGAACTTCGTCACAGCATTATCTCCGTTTTCGGGACGTGAACCGTGAGCGGACTTTCCGCTGTATCTTACCTCTTCGCCGCCTGCGCATACTATGCAGTGGTCGGGTATGGCATTAAGTGCCATTCCTGCCTTTATCGAAGTGATCTCACCGTCCTCAAAGGGGGCGGAGAAAGTCATGTGTACCAAGCCCTTTTCGCAGTTGAGCACAGGAAAAGAACCGTCGGGAGTGAACACCATCGGCGGGAAGCTCTCGCACTTTTCGTAGTACTCCATGTCCGTACAGCCGTTTTCCTCGTTGCCGCCGAAGATAACGCGGAAATTCTTCATGGGCAGACCCATCTCGCGTATAGCCTTGACAGCCCAGAGCACCGCCGTTGCGGGACCCTTGTCGTCTATGGTGCCTCTTCCGTAAAGCACGCCGTCCTTGTTGGTGAGCTCAAAGGGCGGGTACGACCAGTTGCTGCTGACAGGCACCGTATCAAGATGCGCCAGCACACCCAATACAGGCTCTTCACCGTCGCAGTAATCTCCGCGAACGGCGTAGTTGTCAAAGTTGCGGGTCGTCATGCCAAGAGCTTTCAGCTTCTCTTCGCCCCAGGCAAGCGCCTTTGCGGAGCCCTCACCAAAGGGGCGCACCGCCGAATTTTCATCGGCTATACTGTTTATCGCGATTATCTCACCCAGATCGGCAAGTATCTCATTTATATGCTCGTCAAAATATTCCGCAAAAGCTGCGGCAAGCTGTATCTTATCCATATTAAACACCTCATCTTAATTCCCAGGCATGACCCTTTCGGGGCTTTGCGGGAAGTTTTTTCGCTGTCAGCGTCAGCAGCATCACCTGTGAAGGATTGTTTATCCTTTTTCTGCCAAGTCCCGCCGTAACCGCCATCACTGCGTTACTTCTCCTGTACAGACCCTTTGAGTATTTCGGGAAGAACTTCCTTTCGGGGGAGAGCAGTCCGCCGATGAAAGGCAGCCTTATCATGCCGCCGTGAACGTGTCCCGAAAATACCATATCCGCTCCCCATTTTTCATAAGCGGGAAAGAACAGCGGATTATGGGCGATCAGCAGATTGCAGCAGTTGCTGTCGGGTGTGCCGAGATAACGTGCTATCGTGTTCTCATCGGGAACGGGCAGGTCGTGATAGCTGCCATCCTTGTTGATGAAGTATTTGAGAGGCAGCTGCAGGCCGTATATATTCAGCCTTTCACCGCCGCTGCACACCACTGCCAGCTCGTTTTTCAGCGCGTGTACTCCCAGACTTTTAGCCTTGCAAAGCATGGCATCCAGCAGTTCGGGGTCGTCGGGCTCGTGATTGCCCGCTGTATAATAGGTCGGTGCGATATCGTTCAGTGCCGTCAGCAGTCTCACCTTTTCACCGATCTTAGTCTCTCCCCTGCTGTAAAGATCGCCCGCCATTATTATCATATCGGGAGATGCCGCCCTCACCGTATCCAGCAGGTTGCAGTAATCCTTGCCGAACTTCTTGCGGTGAAGATCAGCCATCAGCATTATCTTCTTTCCCTCAAAAGCATCGGGCAGCTTGCTGCAGTACATCGTATCTCTGTCAACTATCAGCTGCCTGTTGCCGAGAAAAACGTTCGCGCCTGCCAGCATACCTGCTGCGGCAAGCAATGCGGTTTTCCATTTCATATATTACCTCTTTCGGTCTGTCCTTTTTTCGGGACACTATCTCTATTCTATGTCGTAATCAGCTTCACTGACCAGCCCGCGAATGAACTCCTCAAAGCTGTCTGCCAGCGTTACGATCCTGTAGTCATTTTCCTGTTCGACATATACCACCTTGGGCTCGCCGTCCTTTCCGCATTCGCGATAGTCAAGGAAGACCATCTCATGCCCTGCGGATGGCGTATCGCATATCGCAACGCCTATGGCGGGATATTCCCATTCGTCTATCCAGAACTCTGAGCCGAGCTCACCGCAGACAGAATTATCCAGCTTTTTGTCAACACCGAAAATGCCCTCTATGGCGATGTGGTCTTTCGCCCATGCGGTGGGCACTTTTGTTGGGAATGCGGTCTTGTGCGGCATTCCGCCGTTGTGCTGTTTTACAAGGTATTTATAGGACTCGGGCAGTTTATAGCCCAGTTCCTCTTCCACCGATTCTATATACTCATCAGTCGGGGGCTCTCCCACATATGCCTTCAAAGCATATTCGCTGTCACTCCAGAAGCCTGAAAAATCGTAGTTTTCAAACATGATGCTGTCCTTCTTTCACATTACTTTTCGAGATAGGCTTTCAGCTTATCCATAGCCCACACTGCGTGCTTATATCCGTGATCGTACAGCAGTTTCAGCTTTTTCCTGTCACCCTCGATGCGGTTCACGCCGAAGGTGGTCTTCGGGGTAAATACGAATATCTTTCCCTGCGAAGAAAGCTCCATTATCTCATCAACGCATTGGTTATAGCGCTCGGCACGGCTCTCTATCGCGCGGACAAAGCCGGGATATCTCGCATACCTTGCCGCACACAGCTTTATCGTGCCGTCCGTATGCTTGCGGTAATCGCGGGGGCGGGTGAGTATGACAATATTCTTGTCACAGCCCGTTTCCATAGCTTTCCTGTAAGGTATCGCATCGGATACTCCGCCGTCCAGGTAACGTCTGCCGTTTATTATTATCTCGGGAAAAAGCAAAGGCAGCGCACAGGTCGCCCGCAGGGTCTGCCAGGTCCTGTCCTTTCCGTCAACGGGAAGATATTCGGGCCTGCCCGTTTCAACATCCGTTACCGCCGCATAGAACTTCCCCTTGTATTTCCCGAAAGTCTCATAATCGAAAGGCAGCAGCTTGTTCGGGATAGTATCGTAGTCGTAATCCAGATTGTACCAGCTGCGGTTCCGGGGGTCAAGCAGATGCTTCAGCCCCATATATTCGGGAGTGGGCATATATTCGGTGGCAAGGCGGTAATTCCTGCCGTGCTGGCGCGAAGCATAGCTCACGCCGAATGCCGCGCCTGCGGATACGCCGAATATCCTGTCAGCCATTATATCATTTTCCAGCAGTGCATCAAGTACGCCGCAGGAGTATACCGTCCTGCTGGCGCCGCCTTCAAGTGTCATTCCCAGCATGGCTTCACCTATTCAGCCGCGGAGGACTCAGCAGCCTGTACAGCGGATGCTGTCTCGATGGCGTACTCTCTGCCCATATCGTCGAATGCCTTTTTGAGATCTTCCATAGTATTCTGGGTAGCGTTGTCGTCCTCGATAAGTGCGACTACGTCCTTGTTCATCTTCTCCATAGAGAAAGTATCCTTAAGATCTTCCAGCGAGACTTCGCTGCCCTTGTAAAGATAGGTGCTGCCCGATACCTTGATATTCTCGAACACCTTTGCTTCCTCCGCCGCAGAACTTTCGGTATCAGCGTCGCTGTCTGCCACCACCAGCGCCCTGTCAGCAGTGCCGCCTGCGCTGTCGTCACCCTTTCCGCCTGTGCCGAACCCGAAACCGTTCCCGCCGAACAGACCCAGCAGCTTTGCCAGCAGCAGTGCCAGTATTATTATGAGTATCAGCAGTACCAGCGTTGCCGCCTTGCTGCTCTTTTTCTTCTTCTGTTTTTTCTTCTGCTTTTCCTCGTCCTCGCGGTACATCTTCTCGACCTCTTTTTCTATGCTCATATCCTGTTCCTCCTCAGCGTGCCGTATTTATAAATGTACAGTAAAAATTCTTATAGCTCTTCCCTACTCTCGCCACTGCGTCGCTGACTTCCGAAACATCGCGGTAAAGTGCGCTGCTGCCGTCATAGACGAATGCACACAGCACCACGTCGTCCCTTTCGATGCCGCCTTTTCCAAGTGCCGCCACCAGTGCGGTGTAGACCTCGCTTTCGGAGATAACGTCCGCAGAGCCAAGTTCCTTGTCATCCAGCAGTATGTTCAGCTTTCCTCCCGGCTGATACCTGAGATTGAGCGTCAGCATCCTGCCTTTGCTGAAATCATCCAGCGCCTGCTGATTTGCCGCCGCATTCTTGTCGATGCGCTCCATCTGTTCCTGCACACGCTGTATCTCGCTGTCAGTCTGTTCCCTCATACTGTCGATCTGTAAGGATGTCTCCTCCTTGATCTCAGCCACCTGAGCCTGCGCTGCCGCCACACGGCTGTCAGCGTCCTCTTTCACTTTTACGTTAGACTCCCGCACGTTTATCATCATCCAGAACAGCATGATGAATATCACATCCAGCAGTGCGGTCAGCTCGATGACGATACCCTTATTCTTCTTCATCGCTGTCACCCAGGAAAAGCTCCTTCAGCAGTTTGAGACCCTTGCTTTCATCGCTGTTCTCCGCCTTTGCGGGAGCGGGCTTTTTCTTCTCGCCGACGGTGATCTCATCTGTCTCAGCCGCATCCTTTATCTCACTGCCCTTTACCTCACTGCTCTTGAAATTCCTCGAAAGATACAGCTCCACGCTTTTCTCGTTGTCCTCAATCTTCGCAGAGACTATGCCGTCCAGGAACTTGAAGATTATGGCAAACACCAGTCCCCAGAAAGTCGAAGTCAGAGCGCCGTAGAAATTCCCTGTAACGTTGGTATCATCCGCAACGAGACCCAGCAGGGATATGACGGTACCGAGTATTCCCAGCAGCGGGAAAATGCCCGTAAGGTTCACAAACAGCGAATACAGCTTGCCCGTATGGTTGCGCATCGCCACCACATCCTGCTCGCGCATCCCCGATATGTCTCTGTCAGCCTCTCTGCGGGATGTTCCGCCGTCGGGCACGAATACAGTAAGATGCATCTTTTTGTACAGCTTATCCGCCGACTTTTTCAAAAAATGATACACCGCAGCGGTAAACACCGCCGTGATGAATATGAGGATATCATATCCCCAAAGGTTCATGAATATTACAGACAGGAGTTTCATTTTTTGTCCCTCTTTATTTATCACTTTAAGGTACCCCACTTTCACGGGGACCCATATTATAATATCACATTTTTTCCCAAAAGTAAAGAGGTGTTAAATGATACAAAAACAGCCTGCGGATTTTGTGAAAAACGTTCCTATCGGACATCAAACGCAAGATTTACACCCGAAATGCTTGATTTTTATAGAGAATTATGGTATGATAGAAAGAGTATTTATAAATATTTTTTGTATATTTTCATTAAGGGGTGAAGGAATGAAACAATTCCAGTTTGATTACATAGATGACCGTCAG
>NZ_CAMHRZ010000133.1 GCF_946187255.1 uncultured Ruminococcus sp. | reverse complement strand
AAGGTTGCTGACAAGCTGAACGTAATCTCCAACCTGCTGGAGAAGTGTGATACACTCATCATCGGCGGCGGTATGGCATACACCTTCCTGAAGGCACAGGGCAAGGAAGTTGGTAAGTCTCTGGTTGACGACAGCAAGCTGGATTACTGCAAGGAGATGCTGGAGAAGGCTGAGAAGAACGGCAAGAAGCTGCTCCTGCCTATCGACACCACTGTTGCTGACGGTTTCCCCGATCCTATCGATGCTGAGATCTCCGTTGAGGTCGTTGACTCCGACAAGATCCCCGCTGACAAGGAAGGTCTGGACATCGGCACCAAGACTCAGGCTCTGTTCGGCGATGCTGTAAAGAGCGCAAAGACCGTTGTTTGGAACGGACCTATGGGCGTTTTCGAGAACCCCACACTGGCAGCAGGTACTATCGCTGTTGCTAAGGCACTGGCTGAGACTGATGCTACTACCATCATCGGCGGCGGCGACTCCGCAGCAGCTGTTATCCAGCTGGGCTTCGCTGACAAGATGAGCCACATCTCCACCGGCGGCGGTGCTTCTCTGGAATACCTGGAGGGCAAGGTTCTTCCCGGCATTGATGTAATTGCTGACAAGTAATTTGTTTATATTAAGCAGAGTACTGATCTAGAAGTTATAGCCATAGTATTTCCGAGTTATTCGGGGTACTATGGCTTTTCTGTTATGGCTATTTTTTGTGTGGCGGAGATTTGCTGTTGGACCCTATTGCAGATGATCCTGCTTTTATCGTTAGGGAGTGCGGAACGACCGCTCGGAAGCGCTTCGCTGTCCTCGCTGGTGAACGCGCGGCAATGTACTCACGCACAAAGAAAAGCGTGGACGGTAGAATTGTTTACGCTCATAGTTTTGAGATTGCCGCGCTTTATTTGGGCGGTAGTTTGTTTTTCTATTTACAGCTTTGTTGCCGCGTCGCTTTTGCACCTTGACCGAGAGGCGTATGCGACTGCGTCGGCATTTGCCTCTCGAGCTCTCCGCAAGCCTGCTGGCGCGAGGCGCACGCGACGCAGTCGCGTAAACCGCGCGCTTTGATTCGCGTCTTAGTTTGTTTTGAGCGCCGGTTTGCTATCGCGAAAATAACTGTCCGCTTGAAGACCCTACTTTATATGCGCAAATGCTATTGTTATATTTACTAAAATATTCTTACCAATTTTGTCTGCTTTGCCGCTTGTTTTTGTGACGGGTATGTGATAAAATAGTGATATAGATAAAATGACTAAGAGACTAAGTATGTCCGCAGACAGTGTTCAAGGGGTGATGCAGTATGAAGAAGAAGCTGTTGGCTGTTTTATTCTCTGCTTCTGTTCTATTCACAACTGCTGTGCCTGCATGGGCTGAGAGTGCGGATACGGAAAGTGTCAGCGGTGAAAAAGCCGTGACCAATCATGAGACCAACCCGAATACGGGTGCTGTTACGCTGGCTACTGTCAGTGTTGCGCTTGCAGGCGGTGTTATACTGGTCTTCAAGAAACGGAAGTAAATTTACATAAAGAGACCCCTGCGGGATGATATCCAGCGGGGGTCTTTACTTTTATGTTTTATTTGGTATCTCAAACCAGAAGGTGGAGCCCTTGCCTTCCTCCGACTTTACGCCGAATGGGAAATTATGGCATTTCAGTATCTCTTTGCATATCGCAAGACCGAGTCCTGTGCCCACAACGTCACGCTTGACCTTTTTATCGCGGTAATATCTGTCAAACACCTTTGGCAGCATATCCTTTGCTATGCCCTTGCCGTTGTCGCTGACCTCTATCCTCACCGCTTTGTCGGTATTTATCTGCCTGATGCGGATGACCTTATGGTCGCCCGTATAGTTTATGGCGTTATTGATGAAGTTGTATATCACCTGATCCAGCTTATCGGGATCGGCATACACCTTCCTGTCCTCATCGGGCTCATACTTCATATCGTAGCCGTTCTGTTCGATCACCAGCTGATAGCGGGTCATGCAGTCGTTGAGTTTATCAACTATCGAGAATTCCCGCATATCCAGCTCCATATTGCCGCTTTCCAGCTTTGAGAGCTCCAGCAGGTTATTTACCAAATTTGAGAGCCTGTCCGCCTCATCGATGATGACCTGGATATGCTCTGCCCTTTTTACGGGATTATCTCCCGAAAGGTCGCGTATCATCTCCGCATACGCCTTTACCATTGTCAGCGGTGTGCGTAGGTCATGGGAAATATTGGCGATAAGGTCTTTTCTCAGGTCACTGACCTGACGTATCTCGTTTTTCGCATCATTGAGCACCTTTGACAGCTCTTCGACTTCCTTATAGCCCGTACCCTCGAACTTCACATCGAAATCACCCTCACCGAAGCGTTTAGCCGTCTTGGTGATATTCACGATAGGGCGCGAGACTCTCATGGTTATGAACATCGTCACGATGAATGCCAGCTCAAACAGGATTATCGTTATATATATCAGCTGTTCGCGAATGATGCTTACAGTCGAATCGATAGGCTCGATGGTACATTCGATGAAAAGGTAAGCCTGCTCGGGGGCTTCATCCACGAACACCTTTGCACAATAGATCATTTCCTTGACTTCAAGATCTTCATTGTCAAAGGTGACTGTATAGCAGTTGTCCTGCTGTTTTTCAAGCTGACTTTTCAGCTTGTAGATATACATGGAATAGTTGTTTTCGATATCATCATACAGCTTTGAATACGCACCCAGATTATTCTCCGAGGTCAAAGGGTTGCCGTCCTCATCGGTAATGACGATGCAAAGGCTGTTCTCATAGGCTATCGTGCGGTTGATATGCCCCTGTTCGGGCGTGCCGAAGGCTTCTATGATGCGGTTTGCTTCGCCGCTGATACTGCTTATCTTGGCTGAACGGTAATAGTTGTACAAAAAAACGTACTGACAAAGCCATATAGTCACAAGTATCAGTATCGTGAAGATCATACAGTATATCCATACATAGGTCTGTATGCCGCGCCTGCCCTTTACGGTATCCTTTACGGCAGCGCGGAAGCCCTTACGGCGCTTACTGGATCTTTTCAAACTTATATCCCATTCCTCTCAGCGTAACTATGAGGTTGCGGTAGGGTCCCAGAGAATTTCTCAGCATTTTGATATGCGTATCGATAGTCCTGTCATCTCCGTAGAAATCGAAGCCCCATACCTCTTCCAGCAGCTTTTCTCTGGAGAGTGCGATATTCATATTCCTCACAAGGTAGAACAGCAAGTCGTACTCCTTGGGTGTCATGGACACCTTTTCGCCATCTATCTTCACTTCGCGGGCGGTAAAGTTTATCTCCAGCCCCTGATAGCGTATCATATCCTCTGTCTGCTGTGAAGCCTTTGAACGGTTGAGGACAGCGCGTATCCTTGCCATGAGTTCCTTAGGCGAAAAAGGCTTTACCATATAATCGTCGATACCTATCTCAAAACCGAACAGCTTGTCATACTCCTCACCGCGTGCAGAAAGCATTATCACAGGTATCTTCTTGATCTTCTGTATCTCCTTGCAGGCAGAATAACCGTCAAGGCGGGGCATCATTATATCCATTACGATGATATCGAAATCCTCGTTCTTGACCATATCCACCGCTTCCATGCCGTCCGCAGCTTCGGCTACCTCATAGCCCTCAAACTCGGCATATTCCTTTATTATCGTGCGTATCTTAGCTTCATCATCAACAGCAAGTATCTTTGCCATACTTTTCAACTCCTTGTCAAAATGATCACCGCAGCAAACGTCCGTGCGGCGCACTTTTACTTAGTATAATTTTAGTTCAGCATTGTGTATTCTGCGTGATTGATTTATAAAAACTGCGCTGACAGGCATTCTTTATGCGCTTATGTGCTTCACTCGTCAGCCCTTTCGCTGCAAGTCAATGTATTTTTTCAGCTGTGAAAAGCCTTCTCCGTTCAGTATCCGTTCGCGGCTTTCGGGTTCGCTCGCTTTCAGATACATATCGCTCCCCGCAGTGCGCAGCAGAGTGAAGTCACCGTTATCTCTGCGGAAAACGATGCATTCCTCACAGTAATGGTATGGTGTCAACGTCCGCCCGTGATGACCTATCTTATCTTCATGAGTGACGTTAATGCTCCTGATAGTACTGTAATCTATAACTATCCGTCTGAAAAATACACGAAACTCCACAGCGTCGCTGCCTGCATCTACGCGGCAGGGTATATGGTCAGCCAGTATCATCACCGCCACAAAGATGACTGCGGACACAACATACAGCACTTTGATAAGTGTTTGACCTCCCCCGAAAATGCAGAAGATCATAAACGGTACGATCATCAGCAGGAAAAAGCTGCACGCCTTGATATCGATGCTGTGTCTGCTCTTATAGCTGTATTTAAAGCTCACCCGTCCTCACCTGTTTTGTGATATACATCCTCAGCTGTTCAAACAGACCGTCCTCGAAAGGCATGGGTCTGCCGTCCTCCATCATCATCGCTCGGGTCTTGGAAGTAAAGCTGATCCTGCCGTTTTTAGTGAGGAATACGATATGTTCAAGGTGATAGGGTCCCTCGCGCAGCATGAGAGTATTTATGAACTCATTGCTGACCTCTATGTCCTTGATATCCTCATAGCGTATCACCGTCTTGCGGAACAGCTTCTGTATCATGACCTCGTCCCTGCCCGCCGTGAACCAGCAGGGCACACGGGCTGCAGCATAAACCAGCACCAGGAAGCACACGACAGTCACCGCCGCCGTGATAAGACCGAGTGCTGTGGAATTGCAGGTTATCGCTGCGACACAGGGCAGGATAACTATGCATAATGCGCTGATAAGCGTCAGCTGGAAATAGTAATTGCTTTTATAGTAAAACTTTCCTTCCATACGCGCTCCCCCCTGCACGAACGTTCTGAAGTAAACACTATCCTTTCAAAAACAGCCCCCGTAGCACAGGGGCTGAATGTCCGTCAATAATAATTATTATAATCCTGGTCCGTATCTCCGTCCCAGTTATAGCCGCCGTCAGCGCTGTCCTCACTGCTGTCGGCATCGTCGCTGCCGTACTGATATGAAGAACTGTCCTCATCGCCGCCTGAAGGATCCTCCAGCGGCACTCCCATCATTTCAGCCATGCGCTGCTGACTCATGCCCGCAGGCGAGTCCTCATACTTTGAAGTAACGCCCAGATACTCCTCCAGGCAAAGACCCTTTGAAGTGATATCCTGCGCGATCTCCGTGCCCACGAACCTGATATGCCAGGATTCGTACTCATATCCCGTGTACTCCTCCTTGCCCTTGGGATAACGGATTATAAAGCCGTATTCTGCACAATGTGCCGCCAGCCATCTGGCTTCGGCGGTGTTGTTGAAGGAGAAATCGGTGGAGTTGACATCGAAGCAGAGTCCCGACTGATGCTCGGAAAATCCGGGTCTTGATGATACCTTGTCCGCTTCGATCACACCGCGTTCGGCAGCATAGTTGTAATACAGTGAATACTGCTCGTCATAGCTGCGGTAGCCCGAATTGATATACAGATAAAGCCCGTCATTGAATGCCGCTGCGGTCATTTCATCGAAGGCTGCCTTTGCAGCTGTATTTATGCCCGGAGCGTAGTCCTCGGGAAGAGAATAGGTCTTGTTGACTATGAGTATACCGTCCACATAAGTAAGACCGTCAGCCTGCCGTACCTTGTGACTGCCAATATCTCCTTCGGGCTCGCTGTCATCCGACGGAGTCTCACTGTCTGCCTTATCCTTCTTTTCCTTATCCTTGTCAGTGGAGGACACTTTCGCGTTCGCCTTTTCCTCGTCACGCTTTTTCCTGTGAGAAGCATAACAGCTGCGGCATATTATCAGCACGATCACCATGAGTATCAGAAGTGCTACCGTGCGGTTGCGCTTGACCCTCCTGCGCTCAGCAGCCCGCCGCCTTTCGCGGATGCGCTGCCTTATCATTTCTTCATAGGCTTTTTCCTCAGGGGTCAGCTCATAATGCGAGAGATCCTCATAATCTATAATAGGTTCGAGCCCGTCAACAGCCCCATCCTCGTTGGGATAGTCCCTGTTTTCAAATTCATTCATAACTTTCCTCACTGTTGTCTTATCCGGACTTCCCGATATATAAAACGGGAGTCCTGCTATTATACTGTGCATCTGCACACAGATAAAGATCATTCTTTACATACAAAATCATTTTAACATATACCGAAAAAAAAATCAAGTCGAAAGCGGTAAATGACAGCATACAATTATATTATTTATCTATTTGTTAATATAATACACACAAAAATTACTGCACCGCAGTGATATTTCCACAACGGTGCAGGCAGTTCATTTCCAATTATTAGTATAACAAAACACCCGGTCATCTGCCTTTAACGGCGAGCTCCACCACTTTGTAGGCTCCGTCGTAGACTCCCGCTTTCTTTGCGGTGAGGATATTCCCGCACATCTTCTCTGTGATATCGCCGTTGTTCTGGATGAGTTTCAGCATACCGCAGGTCTCGGCGGGGGTGGAGCATTCGTAGGTGCCGTCGCCCAGTTCGGCGGCACGCACCGCGCCCCATGCTTCGTGACCGCCCACGCGCTTTATCATCAGTTTTGGTATGGGATAAAATGCCAGCTCGCTGGGTTTGGTTATCAGCACATCGGAACAGCGCATCAGCAGATTTGTGGAGTATACCGCTGCGAATATATCCTCATGGCAGAAAACGTGTATTCCGCTGACCTCTCCGTCAAGAGCGTTCTCCGCAAAGGCGGAGGTCTCCGCGAAATCGTTGAAATGCTCGGTGACATAGCCCATCATCTGCGGCAGCTCGGTCTTTAGCTGTTCCCACACATTGCGGTGATCGCCCACATTTATGAACAGTGCCGCCTTGCCCCTTTTTATCACGGGCAGCAGCTTCCTTATTATCGCCACGAATATCTCCTTCTGCGCACCCGCACCGCCAACGGACATGAGCCACCTTTTCGCTTCGCCTTTGCGTACCCTGTCAATGCGGCGGGCGCAGTCGGCTTCGATATTGCTGACAAGCTCGTGGTCGATGTACTGCCCTGTGTACACTATATCACTATCGGGCATGGGGTTTAGAATACGGTGCTTGTCCATCCCCCTCAGCGCACGATATCCCAGATATGCAGAGGGAGTCTGTACCGTATGTACAGCGCCCTCCGAAAGATGCAGCGCCATAGGCCAGTTGTCGGGTATCGCGTTGACCACATGGGTCAGCCCCGCATGAACTGCCGCCTGTGACGGCCACACATGGGTGGCAATATATGGTATATCCTTTGGCAGGTCACGGAATACAGGTGTCATCAGTTCTGCGGTCTTCTGATCGGAGCAGTTGTAGGTCAGCTGACGGAAACCCTCGCTGTTCAGCGGCTCCCACACCAGCTTGTTGAAAGGCGGGAACTTCTGCGAGAGCCTTGACCCCAGTGAATACAGCTCGTTCTGACCCGCGATTATCTTGCCGCAGGTGGTGCTGCTGAATGAACAGAGATCGAACCAGTAGGGGTCATATCCCATCGACCTTGCAGCCGAAGCTATCGCCATAGATATGCGGTAATGACCGAAGCCCATCCTGATATTTCCTATTATTACGCTCTTTTCATCGAAGTGAACGCCTGTATCGGCGGTGATCCTCAGTTCACGAACACCCAGCATATCCCCAATGGCGGGTGCGGGTGCTGCCGAAAGGTGGTACACCCTGTCAGAGTCATCACCGTACTTGCGCACGAACTTTGCTTTGCCCTTAACCGCTTTTTTGTATGCGGATGCGGAAATACGATTGCCGAATATAACTTTTGATCTGTCTATACTGTTACCCATGTTCATGACCTCCGTTATTCTTCAAACTGCATTCTTCATCTTCCGCCGCGCCCGAAAATGCGAAACGCAGCGTGCCATATACAGAAAAATTATGTACTTTACTTAAAAACTTTCGTAAACCACTTGACAAATCGTTGCTTTTGTGATAGACTATCTATCAGTTGATAGTTAGTCTATCATATTTTGGGAGGTTTGTCAAGTGGGTAATGAAATATATTCCGATTTTTCTCAAAAAAAGTTAAAGATACAGCGCTCGGACAAGGCTGTTGCAGCAGCTGCAAAGCTGTTTATGGAACGAGGCATCGAGGATGTAAAGATGACCGATATCGCTGATGAGAGCGGTGTGGGCGTGGCTACATTATACAGGTACTTCGGCACAAAGCCCCGCATGGTGACGGAAGTCATGACCTATCTGTGGAACGAGATAACCGAGCTTTTCAGCGGGGTATTCGACTCCCCCGAATTTCTGGGGCAGACGGGGCTCAAACAGCTCAACGACCTCATGAGGATGTTCATCGTGCTCTATCAGGCGCACACGGATTTCATGAAGCTGGTGGGCGAGTTCGACAGGTACATAATCCGCGAACAGATACCAAAGGCGGAGCTTGCGGACTACGAACAGGCTATCGTCAATTTCTACCCCGTTCCCGAACACGCCTACAAGCAGGGACTGGCGGACGGCACTGTGCGGGAGATCGAGAACTTCAAGCTGTTTTACATCACCTACGCTCATGCGCTGCTGGAGATGTGCAAGAAGTTCGTCATGGGCGAGCTGCTGCCGTCGGACGATTTCACCACCGCCGAACAGGAGCTTATGACACTCATCGAGACAGCAGTGAGATTTCTGAAAAAGGATGTATAGCAGACCTATAAAGGAGGTACTGTCATGGAGAACAAGAAAATAGCTTCAAATAAGATACTATGGATATTCGCCGTAGGTCAGCTGGGGTGGTCAACGCTGGCAGGCATCATCACCAACTGGCTGGTAAAGTTCTATGAGCCCGATGAACTTCCCGACGGACACAGCTACTTCACTCCCCAGGGCAGGATAGTGCTGGGTCTGCTTACGGCACTGGGAGTTATCACGGCGGCGGGACGTATCTTCGACGCAGTGACCGACCCATACATCGCAGGCAAGTCTGACAGCTTCAAGCACCGTCTTGGCAGACGCATACCCTTTATGCGCGTGGCCGCCATACCCTTCGGCGTTATGACGGTGCTGATATTCACACTTCCTTTCAAGGGCGAAAGCTACGGGAATTTCGGGCTGCTGTTCTTGTTCTGTATGCTGTTCTACCTGTGCATGACTGCCTACTGCACCCCCTACAACGCACTTATCCCCGAGCTGGGCAGGACGCAGGAAACCAGGATAAATCTTTCCACATACATCTCGGTGACTTACTTCTTCGGTTCGGGCATATCCTATCTTGTGCCGAATATCGCGGGGTTATTCTCAAAGTCACTGGGCTACACGGGCAGCTTCCGCCTGACGG
>NZ_CAMHRZ010000132.1 GCF_946187255.1 uncultured Ruminococcus sp. | reverse complement strand
GTTCCTTTTCCCACGCGGACTTTTCTTCCTCGCTGAGAGAGGACGCACCTATCCCACGACAGGCTCTTATCCTGCCGTTCCAGCTTTCTCTTGTAAAACGAACGGGCAGGAGGTATTCTCCGCTGTCCTCAACTTCAAAATACTGCATATAAGCTTCGGGGACAGCTATGGGCTTCATCCTGTCGCCCTTGCCCGACCAGTCGGGGTTGTATTTGAGGACAAGTTCCTCTGTCTTCCCCGCTATCTCATCTTCAAAGGGCAGCCAGTTCATCATGAGGAATACCAGCTTTCCGCCTTCATTGAGCAGTTTTGCGAACTGCGGCGCTGTCTTTTCGTGT
Organism: uncultured Ruminococcus sp.; assembly: GCF_946187255.1. GTDB lineage: Bacteria > Bacillota > Clostridia > Oscillospirales > Ruminococcaceae > Hominimerdicola. Next base: position 8,994 of record NZ_CAMHRZ010000132.1, on the reverse strand, counting down.
TCAAAATACCAATAGCACTGACAAGCGGTCAGGACATCGAATCTGCTATCGATGTCACCAAGCTTTTCGGCAGGACAAGCAAAAAAAGCTATATCCATACCACTATTTTGTGATAACAGCTTAGCCTGACCTATCTGTTCCTCGGAAATGTCGGTACCTGTCCAGTCTGCACCAAATCTGTACATATTCCTCGGAAGAACTCCAGTGCCTGTGCCGATATCAAGAACTTTCTGCCCCTTGATACCGAGACCAAGATCTACCAGTTTTTTATAGAATTCCTCGGGGTAGATATCGCGGTACTTTGCGTAATCCTCCGACGCTTTTCCCCAGTCGAACAGCTTGCCGTTATCTATATTTTTTCTGCTTATATCCATCGTTTTGTCCCTTTCGCTGAATGTTTTTATTTTACCAGTTTAGCAAAATTTCCCAGTATTTTAAGTCCCGTATCGCCGCTCTTTTCGGGGTGGAACTGACAGCCGTAAACGAACCTGCCGTCACCCACAACAGCGGGCACCTTTGAACCGTATTCGCTGTAGGCGAACAGATTTTTATCATCGCAGAACGCCTTGTAGCTGTGTACAAAGTACACGAACTCGTTATCCCCCAGCCCCTCAAACAGAGGACATTCGGGGACATACTCCAGCTTGTTCCAGCCCATGTGAGGTATAACAAGTCCCGGATCTGTTATCCTGTCAACGTATCCGCTGATAAGCCCCAGACCCTCACATTCTTCAAACTCATAGCTTTTATCGAACAGCAGCTGCATACCCAGACATATACCCATAAAAGGCTTGACCTGCGACTGCTCCTTGATAGTATCCACAAGTCCGCTCTGTTTCAGCATATTCATAGCCCAGGGAAAAGCTCCCACGCCCGGAAGTATTATAGCGTCCGCAGCCTCCAGCTCTTCCTTTTTATCCGTCAGCTTATTTTCATATCCCAGGTGGTCGAGGGCATTTTTCACCGAAAAAATATTGCCCGCACCGTATTCAACTATAGCAATCATCAGAGAACTCCTTTGGTCGAAAGTACACCTTTTCCAGTTTCGGCAACAGCATCCTTCAAAGCGTGTGCAACTGCCTTGAACATCGCTTCGATGATATGGTGGTCGTTATTGCCGTATTCCTCCCTGACATGGAGGGTGATGCCCGCATTGAACGCAAAAGCACGGAAAAATTCCTCTGTCAGGCAGGTATCGTACTGTCCGCAGCGGTCATCGTGGAAATCCGCTTTGAATACCAGGAAAGGTCTTCCGCTTATATCCAGCGAGCAGAAACTCAGGGCTTCATCCATCGGCACATAAGCCGAGCCGTACCTTGCGATACCGCCCTTGTCCCCAAGCGCTTCGGCAAAAGCCTTGCCTATACATATACCCGTATCCTCAACGGAATGATGCGCATCCACATAAAGATCGCCCACGCACTTAACTTTAAGGTCGATCCCGCTGTGTACGCCGAAAGCGGTCAGCATGTGGTCAAAAAAGCCTATACCCGTGTCGATATCCACCTTGCCGCTGCCGTCCAGGTCAACAAAGACCTCGATATCAGTCTCTTTGGTTTTTCTTTTTATCTCCGAACTTCTCATTGTGATCACCATTTTCAGTAATATTACCAGATGATATAGTCATCCGGTGCGGTGCAGCTAAGCGCACCGAAAGCCAGGTCTTCTTCCTTTACGCCGCTGTTGAATGCGTCCATCGCAGCCTTGAACCTGGAGCTCAGCGAAAAGATATTCTGCTGGAACTCCTCGCCGGGATCGTTCTTTTTAAGGTAGCTCTCCACCTCGTAGTCTATTACGCTAAGTGCATTCAGCTGGAACTCTGTCAATTCAAATTCCTTATCGCCCAGCTTCATTTTTATGAGCCCTGTGCTCTTCACTTTAAATACCTTCTGCACATATATCTCGGGCAGGAAGGTCATAAGCTCCCACGCGGAGTTCTTATCATTGGTAATGTTCTGCACCTTGCGGAAAAGCTCATCGTAGCTTACGAGCTGTGCAGAGGAATTACCCATCAGCGGTATCGCTTCCCTGACGAACTTGTGCATATCATTGCGGGCTTTATTGTAATTTTCCTTAGCCCTGACGTAGGTATGATCGCTCTGTATGATAAGCACCTGCTGCTGGAAATTGCCGTATTTGCCCGGCAGCAGCTTGTCACTGACTCCTTCCCTCAGAAGATCGCTGAGGCGCTCGATCTTATCGCCGTTGATCGAACAAGTAACGGAAGGGATATCATCGAGTATGATATTGAAGCTCAGCCAATAGTATTTTTTTGCACCGAGATAGCCCGAAAGCTCCGGAATTACAAGCGGGAAAACGTCACCGAAATCCTGTACCGAAGGATCACCCACACCGGTCGTTACACCGCCTGTGCTGTATTTGTATATATGCTCATTACCGTCATAGTAATTGATAATGGTCGCATCGTCATCGCCGTCATAAGTCTCAAACATTGTATTTATGAAAGCGGCAAACTTATCCGATGCTGCTTCGACAGCACTCCTGACGTTTTCGCCTATACTTACATACTTTTCACATACCAGACTTTCGGCATTAGGCAATGCGATGAATACAGTCAGCTGCACGTTGTAGCGGTTGTGGGTACGGTTTTCGGATATAACTGTCTTGGTATCCAGTACAGTGACCTCAAACCCTTTTTCGGGATAATTTATACAGCCTCCCGAGTTCCCGCGGACAGCACCCTGTGTTTTCTGCATTATCCTCTGTACAGCGATCTGTTTGCAGTCAAGATCATTATTATTGATCTTCTTTTGCAGGCTGTCGTATCTGCCCGTTTCCGAAGAATTGCGGTTTGCACCTGCGCGGGCTAAGCCGATCATCGCACGGGCAGCAAATTTTTCAAAAAGCCCCATAGCTGTCCACCTCTTTCATTTTTCTTATGATACTCAGTGTCCCAGAAATACAGGTTCAATAAACGATACGCCCTTTTCCAGCATATAGTCGATAAACTGTCTGTAATATCCGGGAACAAGCTCCTCCGTTTCGTCGTGTGCATGGAGAAGTATGATATGTCTGCCGCCGTTTTCAAGCAGGGGCGCACCGTATTCGGGAGAATGGTCATTGACCCTCTTCCACACATCATCGACAGTAAATCCGCTGCCGCGACGTATCTTGTATTCTTCAAAGTCAAAAGTCCACAGGGTATCGATACGCCTGTCAAGCCCCTCATCCTTCCACCATTTGTAAGGGATCTCGGTGTCGTTCAGTTTATCAAAACCCTTTTCGGCAAGGTATTTTTGCAGCCCTTCCCTGTTTTCTCCGCCGTCGTCACCGTAAGGAAAACGAAACGGTCTGTATTGACGGACAACACCCGCGTCCTTATACAGCCTGTCGAGGAGCGCTTCGCACTTTTCGATCTCGGAGATACATCCATCAAGGGACAGCTTTGAGAACTCGGGGTGAGAAAAGCTGTGATTACCCACGATCATGCCTTTTTTCAGCGCATAAAGGGCGTTGTCGTAATGCTTTTCCACCATATCTCCCCATGCGAACATCACAGCTTTAATACCCTTTTCGCACAGGTAGTCCACGATAGCGCGGGTATTATCCGAAGCTATGTCGTCTATCGTAAGAACTGCTTTTATCATTATTATTCAAACCTTACCTTGATAGCGTTTGCGTGAGCGGTAAGACCTTCCTTTTCAGCCACAAGCACTATATCGTCCTTTGCCTGACGCAGAGCTTCTTCGGTATAGTATATGAAGCTGGAACGCTTCTCGAAGCTGTTAACGCCCAGAGGCGAGAAAAATCTTGCAGTGCCGCTGGTGGGAAGAACGTGGTTGGGTCCCGCATAGTAATCACCAAGGGGTTCGGAAGCATACTGACCCAGGAACACAGAGCCTGCGTTGTCAAGTCTGCCCACATATTCCAGCGGGTTCTCGAAGAGTACTTCCAGGTGCTCGGGTGCGCAGCGGTTAGCCATTTCCACAGCTTCGTCCTTAGTGTTGCAGATTATAACTGCACCGTAATTTTCAAGAGAATACTGTATTATCTCTTTTCTGTCAAGGTACGCCATCTGACGCTCGATCTCGGTGATAGTCTCGTCAGCCAGCTTTTCGCTGGTGGTAACAAGTATCGCTGAAGCCAGCTTGTCGTGTTCAGCCTGAGACATAAGATCAGCGGCAACGAACTTGGGATTTGCAGTCTCATCAGCCATAACAAGTATCTCGCTGGGACCTGCTACCATGTCTATATCAACAACGCCGTAAAGCAGCTTCTTTGCGGTGGCAACGTAGATATTTCCGGGACCTACTATCTTGTCCACCTTGGGTATCTCCTCAGTACCATAAGCAAGTGCCGCGATAGCCTGCGCACCGCCCGACATGAATACTCTGTCAACTCCGCACAGACCTGCCGCAACCAGTATATCCTTATTGGGAGTGCCGTCCTTGAGAGGGGGCGTTACCATGATTATCTCCTTAACGCCTGCGATCTTTGCGGGGATAGCATTCATCAGCACAGAGGACGGATAAGCAGCCGTACCGCCGGGCACATAAAGACCAACCTTGTCAAGACCTCTCACCTTCTGTCCGAGGATACAGCCGTCTGCCTTGGTATTGACAAAGCTGCGAGACTTCTGTCTGTTGTGGAAATCGGTTATGTTCTCGATGGCATTAAGCAGCGCCTCAACGAAAGCGGGGTCTGCATTGGTCAGTGCATCGTTTATAACATCGCGGGGCACCTCGTAATACTTGGGCAGCTTTCCGTCAAATTTCTCGGTATAAGCCTTTACAGCGGCATCTCCGCCTTTTCTTACGGTCTCTATTATCTCGTTGACTACTGCGGACACCTTCTTGTCGGTCTCGCCGCTTCTCTCTTCAAGCTGTTTGAAGAACTCGTTCTCGTCCTTGCCGTTTACATATATCTTCTTTATAAATGCCATTTCTATTTCCTCCTTGCCTGACTGATAATACCCCGAAACACAGGGTATCACTGCTGTTGTCCTTCTTCTGTTTATCGTTCGTTACTTATATCCGCCTGTATCACAGGTTCTTTTCGACCAGCGAAACAAAATTCTCTATCTCGCTCTGACGCATCTTCATGCTTACTGTATTCACTATAAGTCTTGCGGAGATGGGGCAGATATTATCCTCGATTATCTCAAGGCCGTTCTCTTTCAGCGTCGTGCCTGTCTCGACTATATCCACTATTCCGTCTGCAAGTTCCAGCAGCGGTGCCAGTTCCACAGAACCCTCTATCTTGATGATATCCACATCCATGCCCTTGCTCTCAAAATGCTTGCGTGTGATGTTGGGGTACTTGGTAGCCAGGGTCTTTACATTATATCCGCCGTAAAAGCTCTGACCCTTCTTGGTGGCGAGCGCAAATCTGCATCTTCCGAAGCCCAGGTCAACAAGCTCATAGAACTTGCCTTCCATCTCCTGTATGGTATCCTTGCCCACAACGCCCATGTCGCATACTCCGTGCTCCACATAGGTTATAACATCGTTGGCTTTTGCAAGCACTACTTCAAGATTGCCGTCGGGTACGGGAAGTATCAGCTTTCTTCCCTTTTCCCTTATGGAAGTGCAGTCGTAACCTATCTTCTCCAGCAGTCCGACTGTGTCTTTTTCAAGTCTGCCCTTTGTAAGAGCGATTCTCAAAGGCTTATTCATTTCACTTAACTCCTCTCAAATGCTCTTATATATCGTTCTCGGTGATATTCTCACCAACAGTTATGATCTTCTTCACACCTTTGGACTTTGCATACTCAACTGTTTCATCATAGGAATTGAACAGCGAATGCTCCACCTTGCTGCCCTCACGCACCAGCTTCTGAGCGTAAGCCATAGCCTCAACAACATAGCCCTTTTCACCGAAAATAACAGCATCAACGGGCTTGCTTGCGGGATTTGCACCGATGCGTTCAAGATGCCTTGCCACAGAATCGACATTCACGCCGAAGCCCACTGCGGGCATCTCCTTGCCGAAGGAACCGATGAGGTTGTCATATCTTCCGCCTTTCAGCACCGACTGACCTACTTCGGAAAGATAACCCTTGAACACGATGCCTGTGTAATAATCGGTATGGCTGACGATACCCAGGTCTACTGAGATCTTGCCCTCATAGCCGAGACTGGACAGACGGCTGAACACCTTTCTGAGATTGTAGAGAATACCCGTGATCTTGTCATTGGCATAGATATCGCTCGCCTTGTCAAGCACATCTATACCGCCGAAAAGGCTGGGCAGCTGCTTGAGTGCGCGGGTTATATCATTATCGCCTATCTCATCCAGCAAATCGTTGAGGGCGGGGAAATTCTTTGAGGATATGAGCATCCTGATCTCCTCGATAACGTCCTCATCCAGATTGAGCTGATTTACCAGCTCCTTGAAATAGCCTATATGACCGATCTCCAGGCGGAAATTGTCCTTATCGAAGCTGGCAAGAGCTTCCACTGCGGTACACAGCACTTCAAGATCGGCACGCTTTACATTGTCACCGCCGATGAGCTCGATGCCCGCCTGCACTACCTCGTCGGAACGGCCTTTGAGCAGTGCATTGTTTGAAAATACGCTCTGATTATAATACAGTCTCAGCGGAGTATCCGATTCCTTCAGCCTGGTAGCTGCCAGTCTTGCTATCGGTATTGTGGAATCGGGGCGCATAACTATAAGTCTGCCCTTGCTGTCGGTGAGCTTGTAAAGGCTCTCCTGTCTGAAATTCCTTGCACTGCCGCTGAAAGCGTCATAGAACTCGATGCCGGGTGTTACGACCTCGCTGTAGCCGAAGCCTTCAAACAATGCCGCAAGTGTTCTCTCCACCTTGCGCCTTGCAAGGCAGTCTTCAAACAAAAGGTCTCTTGTACCCTCAGGGGTGATAAGATCGTATCTCTTCATAGTATCTTCCTTTATGTATAATTATTATTTACGTTCTTTCATAACATACTGTCGATACCTGTTTATGCGCTTTATCAGCATTCTTGCTTACGGTTTATCGTGGTAAAGTGCTAACATAGTATCATAGTATCAACATAAGATATTTTAGCATACTGACAAAGATTTGTCAACCGATTTGTGCAAATATGCAAGAAATTTATTTGTAAATTATGTATGAACACAAATTTCGGCATTTTTGTGCATTGCAGCTTTCGGAATATATGCGAAGTCTGCCCTCCGCACAGCAAAGAGCAGCTTCATTGTTTATATACTTGTTCAGCACAGTAAATGCCGGACAGATATTTCGGTTGTTGTGTTTGTAAAGATCCGACAGCTATTTTACATCGTTGGTCAGCAAACATACTTCGCCAAGTTTCATGAAAGCCTCCCTATGTCTTATCAGAAGTTAAACAGCGACATCTGGCTGGATTTCGGAAGATCACCGAATGCACCGATGTTTTCGAGAGCTTCGATGACCGACTTTGAAAGACCGCTGTCCATCTGGAATTCTTCTATCGAGATGAAATCGCCCTTCTGTGCCTTCTCATAGATAGCTATCGCCGCATTGACACCTATACCGTTTATCGCACAGAACGGCAGTCTTACCTTGCCGTCCTCTATCTGATAGATGTATGCATGGGATTTTTTGATATCGATAGGCAGGAACTCGTATCCTCTTGACATCATCTCGTTGGTGAGCATCAGCATATCCAGCACGCCGCTGTCCTTGCCCGAACGCTCATCCTTGGACATATTGTTAAGCCTGTCTATCTTGTCCCGCACCATATATATACCTTTCAGCGTGGTCTCGGCATCGAAATCCTCGCCGCGCACTGTAAAGTATGTGGCGTAGAACGCAAGGGGTTCGTGTACCTTGAACCAGCAAAGTCTTATTGCCGCCGTAACGTAAGCCGCAGCGTGCGCCTTAGGGAACATGTACTTTATTTTAAGACAGCTGTCGATATACCACTCGGGAACATCGTGCGCTCTCATATCCTGCTTCATCTCTTCGGTCAGCAGTTTCGGCGCTTTACCCTTACGGGTTATCTCCATTATCTTGAATGCCAGCTTGGGTTCCAGGTGATGTTCAAGCAGGTATACCATGATACTGTCTCTTGTTCCTATAACGTTGGAAATATCACAGGTGCCGTTTTTGATGAGCTCCTGTGCGTTGCCCAGCCATACGTCCGTACCGTGAGAAAGTCCGGAGATCTGCAAAAGGTCGGAGAAGTTTTTGGGCTTTGATTCCAGAAGCATACCTCTTACAAAGGGCGTGCCCATCTCTGGTATACCGAGCGTGCCCGTTTCGCACTTTATATCCTCAGGTGTAACGCCCAGCGATTCGGGTGAGGTGAAAAGTGAATATACCGCAGGATCCGACATGGGACACTCGTTGATGTCCATGTGGGTGAAGTCTTCCAGATACTTATACATGGTGGGCACATCGTGTCCCAGTTCATCCAGTTTCAGTATGGTATCATGGAGAGAATGGAAGTCGAAGTGGGTCGTTACCATGTCCGAATCCACTTTGTCGGCGGGGTGCTGTACGGGAGTGAAGTCATACACCTCATAGTCACTGGGAATAACGACCATTCCTCCGGGGTGCTGGGAAGTCGTCCTCTTAACATCCACACAGCCGTTGACAAGACGCTGTATCTCCGCCTGATTTGCGGTCTTTCCGCGTTCGTCCAGATACTTCTTCACATAGCCGTAAGCAGTCTTGTCCGCCACCTTGCCGATTGTACCTGCCTTGAACACATGGTCCTGACCGAACAGTTCTTCTGTATACTTATGTACCTTGCCCTGACAATCGCCCGAGAAGTTAAGGTCGATATCGGGGGCTTTATCGCCGTCGAAACCGAGGAAAGTCTCAAAAGGTATCTTATGACCGTCACGGTGCATGGATATGCCGCAGTTGGGGCAGTCCTTCGGGGGAAGGTCGAAGCCCGAGCCGTATTCACCGTTCTCAAAGAATTCGGAATAATGACATTTGCGGCAGATATAGTGAGGTTCCAGCGGGTTGACTTCGGATATGCCCGACATGGAGGCAACGAAGGAGGAGCCGACCGAGCCTCGGGAGCCGACATGATAGCC
>NZ_CAMHRZ010000131.1 GCF_946187255.1 uncultured Ruminococcus sp. | reverse complement strand
GCAAGCCTTTCGCGAAAGGCTTGACCCAAAGCTCGGTTCGCGGCTGGCTTTGTTTGGGGCTTTAGTTTGCTTCCGCATTCCCTTGTTTCAGCACAGCCAACTTCCCGCCCTTGCCAATAATTATGAATTATGAATTATGAATTATGAATTGAACAAGCCTTTTTCTGCTATATTACAGTGATGCGTCATTATCCTCTTTCTTCTTCGCTGACTGCAATTGTCCCGTCACTGCCAATATCATTCTTCTCGGTGCCAGCTGTGCGGCCTTGGATGCTATATCCAATCCCCGTTCAGGTATGATGATCAGTTTCCCTGCAAACATCCCCTCAACTCCACATTTTGCGCAGTATTCGGGCGTTATTGCCTTTACCCCGAAATCAGCGTTCGCTACCCGGTTGAACTCCGTATCCACAGGTCCCGGACACAATGCGGATATCTTCACGCGGCTGTCTGCCATTTTCAGCTCCTCATAGATCGAACTGGTAAGACTGGTGACATAAGCCTTTGTTGCATAGTACGCCGCCATCAGCGGTCCGCCGGGCATAAGCCCCGCAGAGGATGCAACGTTGAGGATATAGCCCCTGTCTTCCTCGATAAGGTCACGCAGGAACAGCTTTGTGAGGATATGCACGGCGCGGACATTGGTGTCTATCATGCGCAGTTCGTCCTCCAGGGGTATCTGCTCAAAGCGCCCCAGCTTGCCAAAGCCCGCGTTATTGACCAGTACAGTGACTTTTTCATTCTTTACCTCATCATAGAGTCGTCTGCACTCATCCTCCCGGGAGAGGTCGCAGGTGATGACTCTTGTATCATTGAGCTGAGCCGCAAGTTCTTCAAGGCGATCTGCGCGGCGGGCAGCGAGGATAAGGCGGAAGCCGCGTTTATCGAGTTCCTTAGCTATTTCTCTGCCAATACCTGAGCTTGCGCCTGTGACCAAAGCTGTTCTTGCCATAAAAAAGCCCTCCATTTCGTTAGTCGGGGTCGTTGGTATCATTTAGTATATTATACAGCAACAGGAAAGATATTTCAACGAAAAATAATGAATAATCATATACGCGGAAGCAAACAATCGCCCAACAAAAAGCCATAGCACCCAAAGGATACTATGGCTCAAAATATTATCAGAACTTTCCGCCCGAACCGCTGTGGGACGAACCGGATGAGCTTGAGTGCGTGGATGTGCCGCCGCCGCCGCTGCTGCTGCTTCGCTCGATGTACTCGCGGGATACGTTCTTGTACATGAATGTGTCGCGCTTCACCGACAGCGCAAAGCTGTTGGGACGTACATAATCCTCCGCGCCATGCTGCATAGATACGCTGGTAAGTTCGGCTTTCACCATCTCAGCATGGATAAGACCGATAAGCAAACCGCCGACTACCGCCGCGATGTACCAGCCGAAATGCAGCTTGCCCTTCACCTTGTGGTTGGTGTCATAGGGCGTGCCCTTTTCCCATTCGGTTATGAATTTGTCGCTGATATCCGCATAGGTGGCAAAGGCTTCGTAGTAGTCCCCGTCGCTCAGCTTGGGGGTCACCTGGTCCCACATCCACTCCTGACCGTAGTCCGTGTATATCGATATGCCGTTTCCGCATCCCGAGAACCAGCGGTCACGCGAGTCCATCGCCAGCAGCATTACAAAACCGTCGCGCTCACTGCCGAATCCGAAACCGTTGTAATCGTAGTAATCATCCGCATACTCCTGCGGTGTCCTGTCACCCAGTGAGTTTATCGTGACTACCGCCACGTCTATCTGATGCGCTTCACTGATGCTGTCCAGCTTCTCCAGCAGCTTTACTTCCTCCGAATCGGAAAGTATGTCTGCATCGTCTACCAGTCGGGGCTTCAGCCTTTCATCAGGTATGGTGCGGTCGTTGTAGTAAAGCTGGGGTATCTCCGCATACGCTGTTACAGCGGTAAATACCATCATAAAAGCCGCCGCCAGTGCAGTAATGATCTTCTTCATCTCTCCTGCACCCCCTTATCTGAAAAACAGCCAGCCCACAGCAAATATCGCAGCTGCGGCTATCATCGCTGTTATAAGGAGCGTGCGTCTGTAGGCGGCGCTGTCGCAGGGAAGATTTCCCACGAACTTTCCTGTCTGTCCGTTCATGCCGAATAGATATGTACTGCCGTTCCACGAGGTCGTCAGCACCCACACGGGATAAAGAGCGTACTTCGCCTTGGAGTTTTTAAGTCTCAGGTTGTCGCCCTCCTTGTTCACCGATTCGTACCCCGTTACAGTCTTCCTGAATGTATCATCCACGCTTTCCTTTGCACGCTGAACAGCGCGGCTTACAGTGTCATCCGCCGCCACATCATACTTGTCTGCCAGATATCCCGCCAGATATGCCGTCTGGAAAGGTACGGCATCCTTGAAATCAAAGGGTCCCACCGACTCCATAAGATCGTCGGGCATCTTGGAAGAACCATCCACGGGTATCTTATCAAAAGCTATCCTGCCCTCGCGGTATACCGAATAATAACTGGTCTCCGTAACGCGGTAATTGCCCTCGGTATGGCTGTGGGATTTTGAACACTTGTAGCGCACGCCGCCGTCCGCATCCGCATCAAACAGCCAGAAGGGTACATACACGCCCTTTACCTCGTCCAGGTGGTTCTGATCCTTGAATACCTTCGGCAGGAACTTCTTGCCCTTTAAATGCTTCGCCAGCCCCTGTACCGCCGCATTCTTGTCCACCTTGAAGGGTATCACATAGTCGGGGCGCAGCGCACCGCGGAACTGACCTGTCATTACTACGGGGTTGTCGCAGTATGGACATTTCGTCGCACCCAAAGTCTCATCGCCTATTATCTCGCCGCCGCAGGACTGACAGGTGTATACACGCATATTGTCAGTCTCACCCTCCTGCCACTCGGATGCTTCGGGGTTCCAGTCGATCTCGTCGTTGCCGTCTGTGCTGAGATCCTGGTCATAGGCAAGCAGTGCATCCATCTCGAACTCGGTGTCGCAGTATGGGCACTTCATTTTTTGCAGTGAACTGTTGAATTCAATAGCACCTGCACAGCAGGGGCACTTATACTCTTGTACTGCCATCTAACGTATACTCCTATTCCATTTTATTTCCACCGCATCGGTCATTGGTATCGTTTACAAAAATTAGCAAACCGCCCGTGACCTAAAAACAGCTTTTTTAATTGGGGGCATAACCACTATCCCCCGCACAAAACCATCGCGTAGATTATTTTAAATGGGGGCACAGCCCCCATACCCCCTGCGCCGAAACCCTCACACCTGGAAGCACCTTGACGCTTCGTTCGCTCTCCGCTCGTTCCTCGCTTCGGCTCACTACGGTCAAGTAGGTGTTCGGGCTTTCGGCTTGGGGCTACTCCCTATTTTTTGCTAAACTGCAATTATAAAGCAATTGCAGGAATGAAGTACATCCCTGCAATTGCAGATCGATCATATCATCTTATCGGAGCGCCTTATCAGGTCGCATCGTTGTCGTCAAAGATGTCACCGCACTCGGGGCAGAACTTGGGCGGATTGGAAGGATCAGCAGGGGTCCAGCCGCACTTGTCGCACTTGTATACCTTAGCGCCTGCGGGCTTGGGAGAACCGCAGTTCTGGCAGAACTTGCCCTGATTTACAGTACCGCAGGAGCAGGTCCAGCCGTTTGCAGCGGCGGGAGCGGGCTTCTGTGCGCCGCAGTTCTGGCAGAATTTGCTGGTGTTGGTAGTGCCGCAGGAGCAAGTCCAGCTGTCAGCTGCGGGAGCCTGTGCCTGCATTGCCTGCTGCTGTGCAGCCTGCTGAGCCTGCTGCTGCTGACCCATCGCGAAGAGGCTCTGAGCGTTCATGCCGCCCGCCTGCTGTGCCATGCCCATGCCCATGAAGCCTGTCATAGCGCCTGCGGAGTTGGAAGCAGCAGCCTTCATAGCGTCAGCCTGTGCGCCTACCATTGTAGCGGCAGCATAAGTAGGATTCTGCATCATAGCGATCCTCTGAGCTTCCTTGATCATATCCTGATCTTCCTTGGGCAGGTTGAGTGCCTTGATAGCTACCTCGATGACCTCGATACCCATGTTCTTGCCCCATGTATCAGCAAGAGCGGAGTTAACAGCGTTTTTCAGCTCAACCTTCTTGCCGGGTATCTGGTTGGGTCTCAGCTCCATATCCGACATGGTGGAGAATGCAGGTGTCAGAGCGTCGATGAACTCAGCCTTCATTCTGGGAGCGATAGTCTCTTTCCTGTACTCCTGTGCCACGTTGCCGCAGATATTTGTATAGAACAGCAGCGGGTCAACGATCTGGAATGTGTACATACCGCTGCACTTGATCTGAACGTCGATATCAAGACCGATCTTGGAGTCAACAACTCTGAAAGGTACAGTCTCGGGGGTGCCGAAGAGGTTGTTGGAGATCTGCTTGGTGTTGAAATAGTATATCCTCTGATCCTTTCCGGGGTCGCCGCCGTAGGTTATACGCTGACCGATCTGCTGGAAGGTCTGCTTGATCTTCTCACCCAGCTTGCCGTCTGCGAACAGCGAAGGTGTGCCCAGCTGGAAGGTATATCTTCCGGGACGGTTACATACCTCGATGATAGCGCCGTCCTCAACAACGATCATTGTCTGACCGTCAGCAACTGCGATACCCGAACCTGCTGTGATGACATTGTCGCTGCCCTTGGTGTTCTGTCCCCTGTTGGTAACGACCTTCTGTCCCTTGACCATCAGCACGTCATCAGAGAGTGCCTCACAATAAAAATATTCCTTCCACTGATCTGCCATTGTACCGGCTGCTGCGCCGATGGCTGCCATAATAAGTCCCATAAATAGACCCTCCTTAAATAAATATATCGATCATAACGGATCGTTTTTTTACATCATCAGTTCATGCAGATAAGTTCCCTGCCGCTATTTCTTTGAATAGGGGTTCTTGTTGACCCTCGTGGGCTCATTCACATCGGGTAAATGATGCACCCATGTCATCAGCCCTGTCATGGCGGCTATGATGACCAGCCAGCCTATGAGCCCGAACCAGAAGAACCACAGAGGTATCCCCAGCACAAAATGCAGCACCAGCAGCACCGCAGACATTATCGCGCCCCAGAAGTTAAGGAGCAGATTGACAGCGAACTGCCCGATGAAATTTTTGAAACAGCACTGCTTCATAGGTGTCACCCCGTTCACAAATAATACATCGAAGAAAACGAAATCCTACACAACTCACAGCAATATTATATCATAAAAGTTCAAAAATTGCAATACCTTTTGTAAATTTATTTTATAAATATAGAATTTATTTGAATATTCACCCAACAAAACCGACTGTCAGCGGCGCTTGTATTGACTGCGATCTCTTCTTACAGCTTTTACGATCATTATTACAACGCCCAGCCCTATACAGCCGATACCGATCACCCCGAACACCGGGACATTACTCAATTTATAGTCCCGATCATTGGCATAAGCCGGTGTTATCCATTCATTCGGGTCATCGGGGTTGCAGAGTATACGATAAGTATCCCCTATTTTATGAGCGTAAATATCTCTGCCGCTTCCCGAGTATTCTTTGCCGTCAACTTCGTAGGTGAAAAAGAACTCATATTCTTCTTCCGGTTCATCATCGGAATCATCTCCGCTGACCTCATGAATCCTCACATCATTGATGGATGCCTGTATCTCCAGAGTACATTCATTCATCGTCTCCCCCATGTCATCGTATCTGACATTTGAAAGGTAAGACCAGACCAGGCAGAATATCCCGATCAATATTACTATCACGCCCGATATACCGCCGGGTTTACTCTTTCTTCTCCGCATATTTATCGTCCTCGCTTTTTCTGCCTGTTCTACAGCTTAATAGTACCGATATGAAAATAATTAGTATTCTTGCGGTCATCCCGACATACACATTCGGACCGCTTTCGCTTGCGATGACCAGTGAGAACGTGTTTATCAATGAATGTGCCAGCACACACAGCCACAGATCATTTGAATAGTTATATATTGCCGATAGGATAAAACAATTTGTCAGCAAGCCCATCAGAAAGGGAAATACCTGTACGGCTGAAATGCTGCCGTCGATATAGAAAAACAGGAAATGCCATATCCCCCAAAAAACAAAGGTAGCGAGCGTTGCGGCAGAATACGGCAGTTTCTTTTCCATAAAAGGCTGAAATGTATATCGCCAGCCTATTTCCTCGATCCCGCCGAAAGCTATCGATCTTAAAAATACTAAAATAATATAGATCGGTGTTACCTGTATCGAGCCGCTTATCATCACATCAAGAAAATCCAGTATCATGAATACAGCGACAAGCATATAAGCTCTTATATCGGCTTTGAAGTGAAAAAAGTCTTTGAGTATCTCTCTGATGTTCCTGTCATTATACCGCACCTGATATACACAGCCCCAAAGGGCAGATGAAACGCCGCCCGCAATTATCAGTATGATGCCCCATACCGAATCATATCCGCATACATACCCATTGCTTCGCAGTATCAATGCAATAAGACCTGCAAAGATGATCTGGGCAAATGTCGGGCAAAGATAGTATAGTATCCTCTTATCCATATTTTTCTATATTTTCTGAGATCTGTCTATTCTACCCAGCCGAAGAACTGCCCTACCATTGTGAGCCATTCGTGTATTTGGGAGATACTGCCAACGGTATAGGCAGCGCATACTGCACCGAGAGGACCGAACAGCGGGCTCTTTCCGCTTTTCAGACGGCTGTGCCATATCAGGTTAAGTATTATCGGCGGAGCGATGATAAATAATCCTTTAGCCGCCAGTATGAAGACAACTATCCCTCCAAGAACTTCCATTTCTCTGTTTTCCTTTCAGTTGTATTTGACGTATGCCTTATGAACGGGCGATAATTATCTTGTTCTTATTCGCATCCACCACTACTATATTATTCAGGCTTCCCTTGCCGAAATCCTTGCCCACAATGGTGCTCACCGTTACCGTCCTGGTGCCGTAGGGCACCACTATCATGTCCTTGGAATCCATATAGGTACCGTTGGATCTCTCGTTGCCGTTATAGTATATCTTTATATCGGGCCAGTTGAAATCAGTGCCGTTGTTGTAGAGCGACAGCTCGACAGTCAGCCTGGTGCCCTTTATCTCCGCAGAGGTGACTGTCACTTCGATATCACCGAGATTTGCGGTATTCCAGCCATATATGCCGCCGTCTCCCAGCATGGGGTCGGTCTCGGAGATATACGACGCTTTCACATAGCCGTAGGTGTTATCGTATAATGCGTAGTACCACCCGGAGCTTCCCGTATACCACACCTGTATCGGTGTGCAGTCGGGTATCGAAGCCAGCTTCTTGGAGGATGACGATTTCTCCTCGCGCAGTGCAAGGGTATCCCCCTGCACATTGACGTACATGGTGCCCTTTGATACATAATCCAGCGCCGTACCCTCAGTCGCGCCGCATACCGAACAGGTCTTTGGCGTGGTCAGCGTTGCCGCCGTCCATTTGTGTCCCAATGCCTTGCCCTTTGTCTCGCCGCAGTTCTCGCAGGTCTCGGGTTCGGTGCAGGTCGCCGCTTTCCACTTGTGACCGATAGGTTCGCCCTCCTTTTCGCCGCATACCTCACAGGTCTTCGGTGCGGTGCAGGTGGCTTCCTTCCACTTGTGCCCCGGTGCCTCCTGTCCTATCAGCCCGCATACCTCGCAGTACTGATCGGTCTCGCAGGTGGCATCCACCCACTTGTGCCCTAAAGGTTCGCCGTCCACAGCACCGCATAATGCACAGGTCCTGGGCTGGGTGCAGGTGGCTTCCTTCCAGCTGTGCGGGAGCTTTTCGCCCTCCTCTGCCCCGCATACCGTACACCTGCGCGGGTGAGTGCAGGTGGCATCCTCAAAATTATGTGCCGCTAAGTCTCCGCGTGTGCGGTGGCATTTCACACAAGTCTCGGGACGGGTGCAGGTAGCTGCCTGCCAGTCGTGCAGGCATATCGTCTTCGTGAAGAACAGCGCCCCCACTCCCAGTATCACGCAAAGGCAGATACCTATCGTCAGCGCCGCCTTTTTCGTCGCACTTGATAAATGTGCGGGCTCTTTCTTCGGCTTTGCGGGCAGCTGTTTCTGCCGCCTTTCGGGGCGTGCAGGTGCGGGGCGGACTATGAGTTCGGTCTCCTCCTCGTCCTCGTAATCGTCATCGTCGTCCTCATCCTCATCGGTGGGGTCTCCCGGACGGATGTATATGCTGTCTGTCAGCTCAAAATCTTTCTTGTCTAACTCCGCAGTGTCTTCGGTTATCACGGGCACAGCATCCACTGGGTCATTCAGCGGAAGCACATCCTCGTCTTCACCGTCAAGACGCGCCAAAAACTCCTCCGCCGAACCTATACGGTCGGCAGGGTCGTAGGCACAGCAGTCCATGACCAGCCTGCGCAGGCTGTCACTGCCGTTTTCGGGCGGTGCGAACACCTTTCCGCTCAGCCTGCCGAATATAGCCGCATCAATGGCATTGCGGTTAGCCCCGCGCTCCACCATCGGCAGGCGATTGCCATTCAGAAGATAATACAGCGTTATGCCCAGCGAATAGATATCCGCCGCGGCACCGTAGTGCTGTTCGTTGGGAGTGCGGGCGTTCCACACCTCGGGCGCCATGAAAGGCTGAGTGCCCACAAAGGTGGCAAAGGTACCCGCGCGGGTCTGCTTGGCAATGCCGAAATCACCGAGATAGAACTCCCCTGCTTCGTCAACGTAGATATTATCGGGCTTGATATCACGGTGCAGCATATCCATGCCATGCATCGTCCTGAGCCCCTCACCTATCTGCCGTGCCAGCTTTTCCACCTCAGCCGGCGAAAGCACACCCTTCTGCTCTATGTATTCTGTAAGATTTTGGTAATACTCCATCTGTATAAGCACATCAAACCCTATCGCCTGACCGCTGTCATTGAGTATATCACGGAAAGTATAGTTAAGGCAATGCACCAGATGGGGCTTATCCCCCAGCAGGAACATATTCGTTATCTCTTTTGAGACCTGTTCGCGCCGCTCCTCTATCTCCGCTTCGCGGGACTCCTGAGAAATGCTCCTGTCGATGATGATAGGCAAAACTTTCACTGCCGACCAGCGCACCTGCCCGAAGAGTTCCTGACGGAACTTGTATACCTTCCCCGAACCGCCGCTGCCGATGAAGCTGTCCTTGTACCAGTTTTCCCATAAGGGTTCGTAGGCAGTAAGTCTCTCACCGATATCCTTCATAAACATTCCCCCTTCCCTGCGAAGTCCTTATTTCACACACATTATATCATAATACCGCCTTTTTTTCAAGTTGAATGACTAACTTTCATTTTACTTTCACCCCATTTGCACATATCGCAACGCGGGCTTGCGGGAGTGCTCATTTGATGTGCAAATGGTTGCAGAACGGATACAAAAAGCTACAAAAGGGC
>NZ_CAMHRZ010000130.1 GCF_946187255.1 uncultured Ruminococcus sp. | reverse complement strand
GCAACGCCGTAATCAAGGCATATCGCATCGGCAGCGCCCGAATCCAGGTTCAGGAATGCGGAATTGTAGTCGCCCACCTGCTGTAATTCAGCAAAAGCAGCTGCCAGCTGCTTGTTGGATTCCTCTGCGTCTTCGCCCTCAAATGCGTGGAGCGCGGAGCTGTCAGACTGAACTACGACTACCTTGTCTTTCAGGTCTTCCAGCTTGTCTATGCCAGAATCAGTCCTTACTACCACTACCTGAGAATTGTCGATATAGGGTGTGGTCCAGGTGTAGTCATCTTCTCTGCCGTTTATGGTGAAGCCGTTCCAGATACAGTCGATGGTACCCGATTCCAGCTCCATATCCTTTGAATCCCAGTCGATAGGCTGCTTGATGAGTTCCCAGTTGTTGCGGTCGCAGACTTCCTGTGCAAGTGCAAGGTCGAAGCCCACATACTCACCGTTGTCATCCTGATAGCCGTAGGGAGGGAATTCTGCGTCAAAGCCGACTGTGAAGGTCATGTGACCGCCGATGCCGTCGCCCTGTCTGCTGGAATTATCCTCTTTCTTCGAGCCGCAGCCTGCCATTGAAGCGATCACTGCCATACTGATCATGCCTGCTATTATCTTCCTGAATTTCATAAATATATTCCTTCTTTCCAAACCTTTTGACCCTGATCAACATACATAATACAGATAACGCCGAATGCCGCGATCAGGCGGACGAGGCGGCGTTTTCCACAGGACATTATTCCTTTAATATACTATCACATTGCCACGTTTTTGTCAATACAGCCCTGTCCGCTTTCGTCGCTTTATATAAAGTATAAGAATATTTACGTTCAATTATTTCCTATAATCAAGAATAACCCCACTCTCCGCACTTGAAAATAATTCCCGAACATGGTATAATTATCATATATGCCGATACACGGGGAAAGGAGTGAAACAGGATATGCCCATCAACCGCCGTCACCGCCGCGAAGTCATATTCGGGATAATAGCTGTAATATCAGCGGGCATCATGCGGCTGATACTTGAAGATACCGATTTCAGCTATCACTGTCTGCTCTCGCTGCTGCTGCTTTCTGTCTACCTGATATGGCTTTTCGCATCGCGAAGGCGTTTCCAGCAAAGGGGTATGCGCAGGCTGCTGACGGCTTCCGCTGTGATGATGATGCTGTGGAATATCGTTAAGACTGTGCGGTATGAGTTCGTGCCATACGACTCCCTCATCAGCAGACAGCTGTGGTACTGGTACTATTTCCCCGTTGTCATGCTGCCGCTGATGCTGCTGATGACCACCTTCTATCTCGGCAGGACAGACGGCTATGAACTGCCGTCGGTATCACTGTTCGCATTCATACCCGCTGTGGGTATAGCTGCGGGTATCGCCGCGAACGATACGCATCAGCTGGCGTTCCGCTTCAATGGCGGCAAGCCCGACGCTTCAGACAGCTACACCTACGGACCGCTGTACTACTGTGCCATGGGCTGGATGGTGATATGTGTGGCGGGCATACTCTTCAAGACCCTGCGAAGCTGCACAAAGCGGCAGTTCTCACGAAGTTTCCTGCTTCCTGCCGCCATAACAGGACTGGGTGGATTATATCTGGTCAGCTATACCAACAGCGGCGAACCCATGCTGTTCCAGCGTATGTACGAATTTCCCGATCTTACCTGCCTGTTCTTTGTATGCTTCTGGGAGAGCCTTGTTATCACTAGGATGCTGCCCTCAAATGCCGACCATGAAGAATTCTTCCGCGCTTCATCGATAAACGCGGGACTTACGGACAACGACCTCAATGTTGTGCTCCACTGCGAGGAAGGCGACATACCCACAAAGGATGACCTTATAAAAGCGGAAGAGAACGAGGTCATCAACGACGGCAGACTGCTGAAAGTTCAGCCGGTGGCAGGCGGGTATTTCTACTGGGTTGAGGATATCCGCGAGCTTCAGGAGCTTAACCTGCGGCTGGAAGAGAGCTGCACCTATCTTGAGGAGGAGCACGCCATGCTGGATGCCGCCCAAAGGCTGGAAGAAGGCAGAAGGCGCACCGCCGAACAGAACAGGCTGTATGACAGCATATCCAGGCGGCTCAGACCAAAATTTGACAGTCTTTCCGCAAGACTGGACGACCTTCCCGCAGATGAGGACAGCTTCCGAAACAGTATGAAAAGGGCTGCGATAGACGGAGTGTTCATAAAGCGATGCTCAAATCTCCTGCTGCTTGCAGGCAGCAGTGGGCTGGCGGGCAGCAGCGGCAGGATAGACAGCGGCGAGCTTGCGTTGTCTGTCGGTGAATCACTGGGATATCTGGAGCTTTCGGATATATGGGGACAGGCGGAGATACCGCGCGGCATCAGCCTGCCCGCTGAGACAGTGCTGTTCATGTATGAGCTTTTTCAGGCGGCAGTCGAAAATTCTCTGCCCGATGTGAATGCGGTGATGGTGACACTGAGTACGGGAGATGTTATGAGCTTCCGCATCGAAACGGACAGCGAAAAGGTCTTCCCTGTCGATGAGTACAGCGAACGCGCCGCAAAACTGGGCGGAAAGCTGGATAACGAGGTATCCGACGGCAGCTGTTTCGTGACTTTCACGGCTGAGGGGGTGGCGATATCATGACACTGGGAGATATTTCCGTTTTCACCCTTGCTGCGCTTGGCATAGGTGCCTATCTTTTGAATTTCATGTGGCTGGCTGTCATGATACGCCGTTCGGTATCGGGACTGCGGTCAAAGCTGTATATCATCGCCATACCCGCGCTGATACTCTGCACAGTGGTGATGCTGTGTATAACCGAAGTGAGCCGCTGCGTTATAGGCGGGCGGGAACCCTCCGTATTTGAGCAGACTGCCGAACAGCTGAACGCCGCAGGCTGCCTGATCTTCCTGATAGTCATGACGCTGATATGGGGCTTGCTGTGGATAAAACAGGAAACGACGATAATGAGCAGCCTTACTCCCCAGTCGCTGGAGGACGGACTTAACAGCCTGCCCGACGGCATAACCTTTGCCGACCCCAACGGCGTACCGCTGCTGGTCAACAGCACCATGCAGCGGGTGTGCAGAGAGGGTCTCGGCAGACCCATGCTAAACACACTCACCTTTGAGGACTGCCTGCAAAAAGGTATGGTAGCAGAGGGCTGCAGGGCTGAGATACGCGGAAAGGGATACTATCTTCACCTGCGTGACGGCAGTATATGGGATATAAGAAAACGTCTGGTCATTACAAAAGGTCACAAGCTGTGGGAGCTGCTGGCTTACGATATCACCGAAAGGTTCAGCAAGAGCCGTGAACTGGAAGAACGCAGCGCTCATCTCAAAGAGGTAAATCTCAATATACGCAATTACACGCGGGAACTCAATGCGATAATCCGTGAGGAAGAGGTGCTGGCTGCAAAGATACGGATACACGACGATGTGGGCAGGGCTCTGCTTGCGCTGAAAAGCTATCTTATACGCGGCGGAGACAGAGAAGCACTCATAGAGCTGTGGCAGTTCACCGCAGGACTGCTGAGAGGCGAGAATGAGCCGGATGACAGTGCGGACCCCATCGGGGCACTTATGGAAGCCGCAAAAGCGGTGGGCGTGGAGCTCACTCTTACGGGGCGCATCCCCCCCGACCTGCACAAGCTGACCGTGATCGCGATACACGAATGTCTGACGAATACTGTAAAACACGCGGACGGCACCAGACTTGACGTGGAGATCACCGACAAAGACGGCTGCGTGACGGAGATATTCCGCAACGACGGAAAACCTCCCCGGGGGGAGATAAGCGAAAAGGGCGGGCTGAAAAGCCTGCGCACCGCAGTCGAAAAGGAGCGGGGAGAGATGGAGCTTTCAGCCGACCCCCAGTTCACACTGACCATCAGAGTTAACAGAAAGGAACAGTGAAATGGAAAAGTACAGAGTTATGATAGTTGACGATCAGTCTATTTCAAGGCATCTTTTCGAGATGTATGTGAACAATTCCCCGAAGTACGAGCTGGCATTCTCACTCAGTTCGGCATCGGCGGCAGATGTTTATATACTCAGGCATCAGGTGGATCTGATACTCATGGACATACTCATGAACGACGGCTCCAACGGGCTGGAAGCTGCGGAAAAGATCAAAAAGCTGCGCCCAGACATCAAGATCATCGCTGTGACCTCGATGCCCGAATACTCCTGGCTCGAAAAGGCGCGTTCCATAGGTATAGAGAGCTTCTGGTACAAGGAGGCGGACGAGCAGACCATCCTTGAAGTTATGGACAGGACGGTGGCGGGCGACAGCATCTACCCTGAAAGCAGTCCGACGGTAAAGCTGGGACTGGCAGACAGTTCGGAATTCACCGAACGTGAACTAGAGATACTGAGGATAGTGACCACAGGTGCCACAAATCAGCAGGTGGCAGAACAGCTGGGCATATCGGAGAATACGGTCAAATCCCATGTGCGCTCCATGCTGGACAAGACAGGCTTCCGCAGCAGGACTGAACTGGCGATAAAGGCAAGGGTAATAGGCATTGCGATAAGCAATGATGACCAGTAGACCCTGCATCAATTATAGTACAAAAAATGACCCCGTTATCCTCACGGACAGCGGGGCATTTTTGTACAACAAAGCGGACAGCACAAAAGTACCGTCCGCTGATAGTGTTTAATATTACAGCATGGAAGCTCTCAGCTCTTCACCGCTCTTTGGCGAGAGGTATGCGGGAGCTACATCAAATACGCTCTTGCAGCCGCTCATGCCTTCCTTCTGCATTCTTACAGCTGCTCTTGCGTAAGCTACCAGGATGCTGGAAGTGAACTCGGGGTTGGAACCCAGCTTCAGGCTGTACTCGATGATGTGGCGGGTCTCGCCGTTAACGCCTGTCTTGCCGCTGCGGAACACGAAACCGCCGTGAGGGATACCGCTGTGGTTAGCGTTCAGCTCTTCCTGAGAGATGAAGTTTACGGTAGTATCGTAATCGGAGAAGTAGTTGGGCATAGTCTTGATATCCTGCTCGATCTTTGCCTTGTCAGCGCCTTCCTTTGCAACAACGAAGCACTCTCTTGTATGCTTCTGTCTTGTGGTCAGCTCGGGATCCTCACCGTTGCGGACAGCGTCCATAGCTGCCTGTACGGGGATGGTGTACTGCTTGCCGTCAGCAACACCCTCAACACGTCTGATAGCATCAGAGTGACCCTGGGAAACGCCCTTGCCCCAGAAGGTATAGTCCTTGCCCTCGGGGAGTATGCAACTGCCGTAAAGTCTCTGTACAGAGAACATACCGGGATCCCAGCCCACGGAGATTATGCTGACATTGCCGTTCTTCTTTGCAGCAGCATCAACATTTGCAAAATGCTCGGGGATGCGTGCATGAGTATCGAAGCTGTCGATGGTGTTGAACAGCTCAGCAAACTTGGGGGTCTGTACGGGAAGATCGGTAGCGCTGCCGCCGCAGAGGATCAGTACGTCGATCTTATCCTTGAAATCAGCCACATCGTTAACGGAATATACACCTACGCCCTCGGTCAGTATCTTGAGAGAAGAAGGATCTCTTCTTGTGAATACAGCTGCCAGCTCGGTATCGGGGTTCTGTCTTATAGCGAGCTCAACACCTCTGCCGAGGTTGCCGTAGCCGACTATACCTATACGGATATTGCTCATTATATATCATTTCCTTTCATCTGAAAAAATATTATGCAACTATTTTACCACAATTTTTCAAAAACGTCAATAGCGTCCCGCCGCATCGCCCCCGACGAAACAGTATTTTTTACCCAAATAATCAGACATTTTCAGCGTTTTAACGCAAAACGATTTTTCAGCGATAAAGCAGTGTTTTGCAGGGATGACCTCACCTTCTTTCATGGCATTCGGCAAAAACAGAGCCCGAAATTTATGCAAAACGCAGAAATTGTCCTCGGGCGGACGGCTCGCCTCATTTCCGACTCATCTTTTCGGCGCGGTATGTTTCTCGGTATCCCTTGAAGTTGTGTACAGGGGGTGTATGTCACATCTTCGGGCGGACGGTGCTGCACGTTGCGAGCAGTGCTATACTTGAATAATTGCCGAATATGTGCTATAATTATCAGAATACAGCAGATCTTTCCGAACAGCCGGCGCTCATAGCCACAGAAAAAGTTTGCGCTGTCAGTTATTTCCATAAAATATCAAACATCGCTTACTGCAACAGGAGGTGCTTTTATTGGACACTATTGACGCTATTTTCACCCGCCGCAGCTATCGCGGGAAATTCAAGGATACTCCCGTACCGCGAAACGAACTAAAGACCATACTTGAAGCGGGACTTGCCGCACCATCGGGGTGCAACAAACAGACAGTCAGCCTGATAGGTGTTGACGACCCCGAACTGCTGAAACGCCTGCACTCGGTGATAGAACCCGATGTAGCCGAGACTGCGCCCGCGATGATACTCGTCCTCAGCAGACATATTATCGCCTACCGCCAACGCTGCTTTGCAGTGCAGGACTATGCCGCCGCGATAGAGAATATGCTTCTCGCCGCAGAAGAAATGGGGTACGCCAGCTGCTGGTACGAAGGGCATATCACCGACACAGACCGTATCTGCGACAAGCTGGCAGAGATACTGGGAGTGCCCGAAGGATACGAACTTGTCTGCCTGCTGCCTCTGGGTGTCCCCACAGATACGCCTACAGCCCCGAAAAAGCAGGATTTCAGTGAACGTGCATGGTTCAACGGCTTTGGTAACAAATGACTGTAAATGCAAGCAGACACCATCGGTATGCCACCGACGGTGTCTGTGTTTTTTCATATTATCGTTATATCTCAGCCAATTCCCAAAGCCGCATATATGCCTTTTCCGATACGTTGTTCTTGATCATGAAAAAAGCCAAAAAATGTTCATAAATGCTATTGACAAGACACTTAATGTGTGCTATAATGATTCCGTTAAGGGCTCGTAGCTCAGTTGGGAGAGCGCTGCGTTCGCAACGCAGAGGTCGGGAGTTCGACCCTCCTCGGGTCCACTATCACGGGGTATTGGCGCAGTTGGGAGCGCGCCACACTGGCAGTGTGGAGGTCACGGGTTCGAATCCCGTATGCTCCATAGTCTATCCTTCAAAGCAGAAATACTGTTTTGAGGGATTTTTTTATATCGTTATCCTGTAGATATCAGCCGTTTCGCCTTCAAACTCAAAGCTGCGCTCGTATTCCCCGCCGTTTTTCACGATAGTCTTTACAGAAGGCTCATTGCTGCGCTCAACGGAAAGATGCAGCTCGCTCATACCTGCATTCTTTGCTTCGGAGAGCAGCAGTCTCAGCATCTCGGTGGCATAGCCCTTTCTTCTTTCGGTGGGGCGCACGCTGTAGCCGCAGTTGCCGAAATCCTTGAGGAAATCGTTGAGGGTGTGTCTCAGGTCGATGATACCCACGATCCTGCCCGCTTCATCGGCTGCAAAAAACGTGTCCGTTACCACCCATGAGGGATCGACTGTGGCGGGATCGGTGTTCGCGGTGACTTTTTCAAGCCATTCATCATAGCTTTCGATATTGTCAAACAGCTCACTGCCGTTTATCACCTTTTCTCCGCTGTCAAAAAACTCCTGCCTGAAATCGATAGCCTTTTCTTTATGATCTGCTTCGGGTCTTATCAGTGTCAGTAACATTTTCGTGTCCTCCTTAGTTTTGTATTTATACAATTATATATCAATATCCGCGTCATGTCAACCTCCGCACCGCTATCATTGTTTTGCATATAAACCATTGACAAAAACAATAAAATGTTGTATAATATCTCAAATAGACCTTAACTTTCGGATAAGGAGGAACTGCGAATGGCTAAAGAAAAGCAGAGTATCTCTATCAGGCTGAAACTGTATTTTTTCATCATTGCTATAATACTCACTGTGGTCGTTGGCACCTCCGTAGCTGCTTATAAGATGAATGCAGCTCAGATCGACGGCTATTACAAGCAGAGCGCCGCTGATAATGCCTACAATTTCTCCACGATGGTGGACGGCGATTATTTGAAAGAGCTTCGGCGTATAGGCGAATCGGAAGAATATCAGGCGATACGCGAACAAGCCGAAGAGGAAGAGAACGATCAGCTCGTTCAGGATTACCTGGAAGAAAAAGGTATGTGGGAAGAATACAGCAGGATCCGCAGACAGATCACCAACTACAAGGATAATATCAATGACATAAAGTATATATACATTATAGCTCACGGTGACAAGGACGCAGATCATGATATGTACCTGATCGATGACGAGAGCACTTCGCTCAGCGAGTTCGGTTATTACGAGGAAAGAGAAACAGAGCTGATGGGCATGGATCTTACCGCTTTACCGGAACCTACCATATCGAACGGCGACTGGGGCTGGCTGTGTTCGGATTTCAAGCCCGTATATGCTTCGGACGGCACCTGTGTATGCATCGTCGGCTGTGATATCGGCATGGATGATGTTATGAAAGAGCGTAAGAATTTCCGCATATCTCTGATAATCGAAACACTGCTGCTGACAGCTGCGGTACTTATCTGCGCGATGCTGTTCATAAACAAGACCGTAGTAAGACCTCTGCACAAGATGACGCTGGAAATGAAGAAATTCAAGCCATCGGAGCATTCGGACTATGAGGAAGCGGGCGTAATGGAGCTGGATATCGTCAACCGCGACGAGATAGGTGAGATATACAGCGGGATACGCACGATGCAGATGGAGATAATCGACTATCTCAACGACCTTTCGCAGCTGCAGGAGGACAAGCGCAGAGCTGAGGACGATATCAAGGATAAGGAAAAGCAGATAGGCAAGCTGAGTGAGGAGACCTACCGCGATGCGCTGACAGGCGTTGGAAGCAAGGCGGCATACCTCAGGAAGATAGAAGAGCTCAACCGCTGTATCGCAGAGGGCGATACACAGTTCGCTATGGTCATGGTGGATATGAACAACCTGAAACTGGTCAACGATGCTTACGGACACAAGGCAGGCGATCTTTACATCAAGGGCTGCTGCAGCATGGTCTGCGAAGCATTCAAGCATTCCCCCGTATTCAGGATAGGCGGAGATGAATTCATAGTCATACTTCAGGGCAGCGACCACGCTGCAAGGCTGGAAATATTTGAAAAGCTGAAAAATGACTTTGAAGCAAGCTATGCCAACGAGGATACCGATCCCTGGTGCAGATACTCCGCGGCGCTGGGCATGGCGGAACACGCTTCCGATGACAATACTGTGGAGCTTGTATTCAAACGTGCCGATAAAGCCATGTATGCCAACAAGCTGAAATTCAAGACAGAACACGGCGGATACCGCTGATGACTGTGTTATTCCGAAAACAAGGCACTTGTCCCTGTGGCAGGTGCCTTTTGCATAACTTCCCTGCCCGAAATAGCACAATTTCATGACAGATTTGTGAATTTATACGATATTCACCATCTGATTTTGTCGGG
>NZ_CAMHRZ010000129.1 GCF_946187255.1 uncultured Ruminococcus sp. | reverse complement strand
CGCTCCGCGCTCCCGGGCACGATGTGGGCGCACATATCGGCGAGCTTTCAAAGCACTGCCACGCCATGGGTCTGCCCCTCATATCTGTTATGGTAGTGCAGAAAGACACACTTGTGTGCGGCGAAGGTTTTTTTGATCTCTGCAACGAGCTGAACGTTCACCCCGAGTTTAAGAAAAAAATGAGCGCTATGTTCGATGTCTGCATGAAAGAGGTCAAGGATTGTCCACGCTGGGGCGAGCTGGCTGATTATCTGGGGGTCAGCATTGAGGGGCTGAACTGAGGCTGATGTACAAAGGTGTATTCTGGCTGATCGATGATGAACTGCTTGCATTCCCCTTTGATGGCTCGTATCCCGAAGGTACTGCAAAATCCGGGGACACTTATAATCACAAACTGCTTTGGGATATCGTCCGCCCGAAAGGCTGCCGTAAGCCCTTTGACTACTACCCGCGGGGGCGCGTAGAGCTTTCGGGCAAGGGAAAAGCGGGCATCTACATGAGTCCGCATATCGGGCAGGAGTATATTGAGGAAATCAAGATTAAGTTCAGGCTGATCGGAGATGTGACAGTAAAGTACGACAACAGCAGGCATTATCGCTGTTACACCGACGTTTTTTGACCGAACAGAAAGGAGTTTTTGCATGGAAATTTCAGATGAATACGCGGCAAAGCTCAACGAATTTATCAACGCTCCCGAACCGCTTTCAGCAGAGCGGTTATCAATGATAATCAGCACGCTGTCCGACAGATTCCAGGAAATGCTTTACCTGAGTATCGGCATGGGTATGGCTAACTGGGAGATATCCGAAATGCTTGATACGGAGAGTCATTGGGTAGCTCAGACCTGCGCGACTGCAAAAGCGAGGTTTCGCCGTCTTGCATTGAGGAAGACAAGGCTCGATATGGACGTTACCATATATTCCCGTGAAGAAGCCGAAACACTCATCGCAGAGGGGAAATTCCCCGAAAACACAGCTGTCATCAGCTTTTACGACCCCGCCATAAAGCATATCAACAAGAGCTACACCCACATTGATTACAGCAAAGTGTGCGACACTGTTTTTTACAGCGAGCTTGACGACCTCGACCTTGATGTGCTGGGCGACAGGGGCTATGATTACGATACATATTTCTCCGAAGCAAACGATATGGCGCGTTTCATAGTTGAAGCATACAACAGCGGCAGAGATATCATCTGTCAGTGCGAATACGGACAAAGCAGGAGTGCAGGCTGTGCGGCGGCTATACGAGAGCATTTCTACCATGACGGCATCTGGGTGTTCACGGATTTCAAGCGGTATCCCAATCAGCTGGTTTTCAGGAAGCTGTATGATGCGCTGGAAAAATAGATCTGAGGTGAAAAAATGATATATCTGACAGGAGACACCCACTGCGGTGCGGATATGGGTAAGCTTGATACTGCAAGACTTACTTCGGACGATAAACTTATCATAGCAGGCGATTTCGGTCTGCCGTTTCTGCCGAGTGATATTGAGGAATATGAAGCATCAAACGGTGAAGACGGTGAGTACAGCCATTGGATAAAATACCTGCGTGAAAAGCCTTACACAGTGCTTTTCATTGACGGCAACCACGATAATCACGACTGGTGGAGCGAGCAGGAAGTCAGTGAGATGTTTGGCGGAAAGGTGCAGGTACATCCTCATGCACCGAATGTTATTCACCTGATACGGGGCGAGGTCTACACCATAGAAGACAGGAAGATATTCACATTTGGCGGTGCGGCAAGCACGGATAGAGGCTGGAGGATAGAGGGTGTCAGCTGGTGGAGCAAAGAAGAAGCAAGCGATGATGAGATCGAAACCGCCCTTGAAAATCTCGCAAGGTATGATAATAAAGTCGATCTCATCGTGACGCATACTCTGCCCAAAAGCATAATTGCGCAGATACCGATGTTTTCGCGCAAGCTGTCCCCATGCAGGACAGCAGATTTTCTCAATGAAGTATTAAGACGAGTGACCTACAAGAAATGGTACTGCGGGCATTTTCATACGGATATGGATATTCCCGAACAACGTGTAACGGTGCTTTATAATGATGTGGTCGGGATAGCAGACTAAAGGAAGCTGGTAATTTTGACAGAATATCTCAAATACATCGAAAGTGGGACTTCACGCAGATGGCTGGAAGAACATAGCGAATATCTGAAAGCTGAGGATATAGCTGACCTGATAATGTGTGCAAGGGCTGATATCCGTGACAAGCTGCATGATATGAAAAGGCTTGCAAAGAAAAGTGATGCCGATCTCAGCAATGCGGTCAGGCATCTTGAAAAGGCTGTGTCGCTCATGGATAGTCAGGGCGATGCAATATTCCTGAAAACAGTTCACTATTACGAAGAAGACGGTGATGACTGTGATGAAAGTGCGCCGTATGTTTCTTTTCATAAGGCTGTAAATTCAATAATCGAAGAGAAGAACGATGAAGATCTCGATGAGGAAGGCTATGCATCAATAACCTGGTATGTCATTACCAGATATGACTTGAAAAACGGTGAATATGAGTACACCGCACGATTTACTGTCGGACATAACGGGAGTGTTTGGGCTGCTGAGACCGAGGGTGAAAAATATTATCACGATGATCTTAATATTGTGACCCCCTTTGTTCCGGGAGATATCATAACCTTTGACGCAGAACCGTTCCACCCGACAATTCACGCTGTTGTGATATGGAAGACTATGATATCCGCCGACCGTGAGGACTGCTGTTCGCCATTCATTCTGTATTATAACAAAGACGGTCTGCATTATGAAGCATTAAAGCATATTTACTGCGGAGAGCTGTTTTCGCCGTTACTGAGAGCGGAAATATATGAGGGTGAGTTTAATTACGATGAACAAATATTGTGTAAAGTCAGCGATTATATTAAAACTCATGAAAACGGTGCAGCCGAGATAGACGATATCCTGATCGAAGATCACGATCTGCGTGAAGAAAGGCTTATGGAACTGCTTGGTGTTGAAAGAGGATAGTTTATCCTCTTTTGAACCGATGGTCAATTCGTCCGCTTTTCGTTCAGCACTGTATATCGTCTATCTCTTTCATCCAAACCCTTGCCGAAGCATCACTGGGCATACGCCAGTCCCCGCGCGGCGAAAGGGTAACAGTTCCGACCTTTGGTCCGTCGGGCAGACAGGAGCGCTTGAACTGCTGTGCAAAAAATCTGCGGTAGAATGTTTTCAGCCATTTGAGTATGATCTCCGCAGAGTATACGTCCCTGAATGATATGCAGGCTATGCGGAATATCTTTGCGGGAGGGAAGCCGTAGCGCAGCATATAGTACATGAAGAAGTCATGCAGCTCATAAGGTCCCACGATATCCTCCGTTTTCTGTGAGATAGTGCCGTTCTCCTCAGGCGGAAGGAGTTCCGGGCTCACGGGGGTATCGAGTATATCTTTCAGGATGTTTTTAAGTTCACCTTGAGATATCTCCGCTTCGTGATCCACCAGCCATCTGACCAGTGTTTTTGGTATGGAAGAATTCACAGCATACATGGACATGTGATCACCGTTATAGGTCGCCCAGCCCAGTGCAAGCTCTGAAAGATCACCTGTGCCGATTACAATGCCCCCAAGCTGGTTCGCCTTGTCCATGAGTATCTGAGTGCGTTCCCTTGCCTGCGAATTCTCATAGGTCACATCATGAACATCGGGAGACTGCCCGATGTCGGAAAAATGCTGTGTCACGCTTTTGCATATATTTATCTCTTCAAGTTCAGCACCGTATGCCTTTACGAGCGCACAGGCGTTGAGGTAAGTCCTGTCGGTTGTGCCGAAACATGGCATAGTAACCGCTCTTATGCCGCTCCTGTCAAGCCCCAGCATATCAAAGGCATGAACGGTCACGATGAGTGCAAGGGTGGAATCAAGTCCCCCCGAAATGCCCAGTACAGCAGTATCACATCCGATATGCCGCAGTCTGGTCATCAGCCCAACAGCCTGCATGGTGAGTATCTCTTCACATCTGTTGTCAAGTACACGCTTGTCGCTCGGCACAAAGGGTGTCTGAGGGAAGTATCTTTCCAGCGGTGTTTCGGATATACCGAGAGAAAAGAATGTCCCCTCAGCGGCTGAGACTTTGAATGTGTTCATCCTTCTGCGCTCGTACAGCAGCTTTGAAATGTCTATGTCCGCTGTTGTCAGCCCTTTGGAGAATGCCTTAGATTCCGCAAGAACAGAGCCATACTCCGCAATGATATCATGTCCCGCGAATACCATATCCTGTGTGGATTCTCCTATCCCGCAGTCGGCGTAAGCGTAAGCGCACACCATTGAACCCGAATGTGCTTTTATCAGTGTCCTGCGGTAATCAGCCTTGCCTATCACCTCATCGCTGGCGGAAAGATTGAATACAATAACAGCCCCCGCACCTGCCAGTCTTTCGGCAGGCGGCGAGCATACCCACATATCCTCGCATATCTCTACGCCGAAGGTAAGTTCGGGCATCTCCCTGCATACGAATATACCGTCTCCCAGATGTACGGTATATCCATCGGTCAGCTGAATATCGGCAGAGATACCGTCCTCTGCGGCAGTGAAATGCCTTGCTTCGTAAAATTCGCCGTAATTCGGTATATTCTTTTTTGCACGGGCGCCCACGAGCTTTCCTTTGTTTATAACGACTGCACAGTTGTACAGCTTGCCGCATACAGCCAGCGGCACTCCGACGATCGATACTATATCCAGGTTTTCAGTCTCCATTGCAATTCTCACCAGTTCACGTTTTGCCGCATTTAGAAGAGCGCCCTGCAAAAACAGATCACCGCAGGTATACCCCGTAACAGACAATTCGGGAAAGCATACTATCTTTACGCCCGCACAGTGAGCCTCATTTATAAGCTCGATGATCCTGTCAGCGTTGTATTCACAGTCTGCGACTTTCAGCTCGGGGGTAGCGCAGGCTATTTTTATAAATCCGTCTTTCATATCATTTTCACTCCATAACTTCGTCTATTACCTGTTCGCCAGAGCCACATACGATTTCTCAGGGGCTACCGATTTGTATGCGGGACGTATGATACGTTTGCCGCTGTTTATTTCCTCCGACCTGTGAGCGCACCAGCCCGCCATTCTCGATACGGCAAACAGGGGAGTGAACAATTCTTCGGGTATCCCCAGCATCCTGTACACAAAACCGCTGTACAGGTCGATATTCGCGCATATCACCTTTTCGGAATGCTTTATATCCGCAAAGGCCTGCGGTGTCAGCCGTTCTATAGCAGACAGCAGTCTGAACTCCCTTTCAAACTTTGTGCCCTCAGCCATCTCGCCTGCAAACTTTTTCAGTATCACCGCTCTCGGGTCTGATAGCGTATAAACTCCGTGTCCCATGCCGTATATAAGACCACTGCGGTCACCCGCTTCTTTCTTTATCAGCTTTCTGAGGTATTCCGAAAGCTCACGTTCATCTTCAAAGTCTGAAACATTGTTCTTGATATATCCCAGCATCTCCGAGACTTTGCGGTTTGCTCCGCCGTGTTTTGCACCTTTCAGCGAACCTATGGCTGCCGCATAAGCCGAGTAGGGATCGGTGCCCGATGAAGTCAGCACACGGCAGGAGAATGTGGAGTTGTTGCCGCCGCCGTGTTCGGCGTGCAGCATCAGCATAAGGTCCAGCAGCTTTGCTTCGCTGCGGGTGAATTTCCTGTCGGGTCGCAGGGTAGAGAGTATATTCTCAGCTGTAGACTGCCCCTTTATCAGCGGGTGCATAATCATGGACTCATTGCTGAAAAAACGCCGTTTTGTTTCATAAGCGCATACCATGATAACAGGCATTTTTGCGATGAGGGACACCGCTGTATCTATCTCATGCTCAGCGATCATGGACTCCGGATCGCTGTCATAGGAATACAGTGCAAGGGTAGATCTTGCCATTTTATTCATAATGTCCCGCGATGGGGCTTTCAGTATCATATCTTCAAAGAAGTTTTCGGGCAGCGCACGGTTTTCCGAAAGCAGTGCCGTGAATTCCGCAAGTTCCGAAGCTGTGGGCAGCTTTCCCGTCAGTAGGAGATATACTATCTCCTCAAAGCCGAAGCGGTTTTCCTCCGCCACTCTGCCTATAAGGTCGCGGATATCGTATCCTCTGAATATCAGCCTGCCCTCTGCGGGCTTTTTCTCACCGTCGTCAACTACATATCCGTGAACATTGCAGATATTCGTCACACCTGCCATTACTCCTGTGCCGTCGGGGTTGCGCAGTCCCCGCTTTACGCTGTACTTATCGAAGTAAGCAGGAGATATCGTATTGTTTTCCCTGAATGACGCACACATTGTTTCCTTGAAGCCGTTCATATACCGGACCCCTTTCGCTAAAAAACAAAAGGCACTCCTCCGCACAACGGAGAAGCGCCTTTGCTTTGTATTATCATAGTAAATTATAACATTGCCTGTATGCTTTGTCAATGAAGATACTGTAAAGAAATCCGCAATCACGTTTCTTGTCTGAAATTCAATGGTAAATATCGTTTCTGTGCAGCTTTTTCAGCTTCTTTATAGTCGCATTTCCTCCGCCGTCACCGATATAAACATCATACTTGCCCTGTATGCTGCCGACGGTCATCACTTTGTCTATGCCTGTATGTTCTTTCAGCTTCACAAGCATCTGTTCCTTTGAAGCGAAAGGCGAAAAGACTTTCAGATACTTGTATCCATCGTATTCCGAATCCGTGACGGTTATTCTTGCAAGTTCTCTCAGATCGTTTTTCAGCTGTTTTTCAAGTGAGCAGATCTTTTCGCTCTCATCAAGCACCATGAGATACAGCACTCTCTCCGAAGCGTCATGCCGCCTGAATAATTTACGGACATAATTCCTGTAAGGTGAATGTTTGTGAGTTTCAAATAGTTCTTTTTCGGCAGTGTTTCTTAGCTTCCCGTAGAATATAAGCAGTGTGGCATCATACATTACATTCACAAAACAGTGCATACCGTTGCTTGCTATTATCCTTTCGGCTTCTTCACATACATCCGTTTGCAGGAATTCTGCTTCAAGGTATTCTCTTGCATTAACATCATACATCGCAGCACCATCCATGACGATGACGGGCAGTTTCAGCTCAACGCCTTTCATCAGCGATTTTACTTCGGCAGGAGTGCGGATAGTTGATATGGTGAACTTTACTCCCGATCGTATCATTCTGTTGAGCTCCACCTTGTTGAAAGCGTCAGCCGAATTATCATCGGGTATCAGCACAGAGTCGATACCGCTTACATAAAGGGTCTCGCTGTCATGATTTATCGGCAGGTGAAAGATATTTACCGCAAGTCCTATGCATATCCCGATAAATGTATCAAGCACACGGTTGAACACAAACAGGTAAGGGTTGTCATCAAAGGAATGTGTCAGCGCTATGCTCAGAAATACCACGCAGGAAAAGAATGAAGCGTTTCGGTTGTTCGTAATTACCGTAAGATATATCACGGGGATTATTGTCAAAGAAGCCAGCAGATATACGAATATCGGTGTGGTCAGCCCGATAAATCTAAGAAGAATGATAAACGCAAGCCCGAACAGCGCACCTATCAGAGTCCCTTTTGATCTCTGTCCCGCATTGTTCTTGGTGGAATCGGAATAAGGCTGTAGGCACCAGAGAGCAGCAAGTGCGCTGTAAAAGGGTATGCCGTTCCCGATAGGAAGAAGTGTGCGGAAATAATATACGATCATGCATAGCGCTACCGAAACAGATGATTTGATTATCCTTGCCCCCACAGGCGGGAGTTTATACGTTCTTCCCATTGTATCACCTCAAAACAAAAAACGGCACTGAAAAAATATCAGCGCCGTTGCTTGTAGATCATGTTATGATTATATCACACTGCCGTATCTGTTGTCAAGATACAGAACGATAATATTTTTTTGTGGAATTGCATTAGTATCATATTTTACAATTGACGAACTTTATGTGCCGGTCATTATCTTTGTTTGAAAAAGCGTAATACCGAAAGAAAAAGCATATAAAACGTAAAATTTTATATTATGTGCTGGACTTTGAGCCGATTTTATGCTAAACTTGACGCTATTCGGCATTAGTATCCCTTAGTGGTCATTAAGAGGCATTTAGAACCCTATTCTATGGCGTTTTTCGTGGTAGAAGAAGCGAAAATCGCGCTATTTCGTAAAACTCCAAAATCAGCCCAAATAAAGATTTTGGGTAGAAATTTGGTAGAAACCTACCGCCGAAAAGATTGGTAGAAAGCTGGTAGAAACCCTAAAACAAACGGTAGAAAGCCTGTTGACAAACTGAATAATGGACAAAGCGGACAGTGTTTCATAACAGAAGCGCTGTCCGCTATTTTTATGCCCAAAATTGAATACCGTACATCGCTTCTCAGCAATGAGGAGCGTTTTTTTTATTTCAGATGAACATTGTCAAGGAGGTCTTTCTATGCCAAACCCAACGAGAATCAGCTTACCGAGGGTAAACTACAACTTCGATGCTAAGGCTTGTGTTCCGGTTCTTACCGTCATGCTCAACAAGGTCGAAAAGGATTATTCCACTGTCGATGAACTGTGTGACCACGATGAACTG
The DNA here is from genome assembly GCF_946187255.1 of uncultured Ruminococcus sp. GTDB lineage: Bacteria > Bacillota > Clostridia > Oscillospirales > Ruminococcaceae > Hominimerdicola. Next base: position 855 of record NZ_CAMHRZ010000129.1, on the reverse strand, counting down.
TCGAAGTTCACCCGTGATGAGATCAAAAATGCTGTATCTGAGCTGAACGGCAGAAAGTTTCTCCTTAAAGTGGATAAGCCGTATGGCTGCGTTTATGCGGTAAATAAGCTGTACATAGCAAACATGGAATTTGTGTACGGCAGATGAGCTGAGGGAGGAATGGAAATGGACAAGCGTAACAGGAAAAAGAAAACCGTGGACGATACCATCTGCGAGATACATAAATTCAGCGGTTATGCCATTCTGAGCAACTGCTTCGTGCGGTCTACCAAACTCGGCTGTCCTGCTATCGGTCTGCTCGGCAGAGTTATGGACTTGCCTCCGACATGGAACTTTTCTAAGGCAGGGCTTATCGCACTATGCCCTGATGGAGAAACGGCTATCGACAGCGCCTTGAAAAACCTGAAAGAATGTGGCTACCTTGAAATTGAAGTAAAGATGCCGAATGAGAACCCGACAGGCAGGATTCAGACGGTCTATAAGTTCTATGAGTATTCAGCGAAGGATACCTCTATCCCTCAGTATGACTATGAGCTTGAAACCTTTACGGTGGATAACGCTGTGCTAAACCGTGTCAAGAAAGTCGGTAACTTCACCATGATCAGCAGCAAGCTCCTGCGGAACAAGGAAATTCCCAATAAGCTCCTCGGCTTTCTTCTCAAAGTGCTTTCTCTGCCTGACTACTGGCATTTCTCCATGTCGGGACTGAAAGCGATATGCAAAGAGGGCAAGACAGCGGTTCATAACGCTGTGAACAAGCTCATTGATATGGGATACCTTGTTCGCACTCAGCTTCTCTCTATCGGCAAGGCTGAACCTGAAAAGGAGCAGTCTGCACCCGTGAAGCCTGAAAAG
>NZ_CAMHRZ010000128.1 GCF_946187255.1 uncultured Ruminococcus sp. | reverse complement strand
GCGTTTTGATAGCGACCGACATAAAAGACATGATATCCCGGATATGTATATATCGTGCAGGAATATATACCGCATATATGCTCTGAACATATCGGGAAACAGGAATATCATATCCGCCGAAATCCCCAAAATTTCAGCGTTTTGATAGCGACCGACATAAAAGACATGATATCCCGGATATGTATATATCGGGCAGGAATATATACCGCATATATGCTCTAAACATATCGTGAACTTCACATAACCTCGCATTATCCCCGTGAGGATGAGCAGAGGCGGCGCTTTTCCGGTATGTCCGCGAATCTCTCCCGTTTCTTTAGGTAATCTTTAGGATGAGTTTAACACAGCTTTAGCCTGCACGGTTATAATAAAGACATACCAAGGAGGTAACGACAATGAATATGCTTAAAATCAACAAATTATCAAAATCTTTCAGGGAAAAACGTGCGGTGGACGGGCTGAGTTTCAGCGTGGAAAAGGGTGAGGTGTTCGCACTTCTCGGAAGCAACGGCGCGGGCAAGACTACAACGATAAAGATGATACTCGGGCTGATGGCTCCCGACAGCGGAGATATTGAACTGTCTGAGGATATAAAGGTCGGGTATTCGCCCGACACTCCTTACTTCCCGCCGTTCCTCACAGGCAGAGAGACGCTGGAATACTACGGTGCGGTGAGCGGTATGAAGAAGGACGAGCGCCGCAGACAGGCAGGAGAACTGCTTGAAACAGTCGGGCTGGAGGACAGCAGAACTAAGGTGAGCAAGTATTCAAAGGGCATGACTCAGCGCCTTGCGATAGCCCAGTCACTGCTGGGAGACCCCGATATGCTGATACTCGACGAGCCGACTGCGGGACTGGACGCTATGGGCAGGATAGAAATGATACAGCTGATCGGCAGGCTGAAAAAAGCGGGCAAGACTATAATACTCAACTCGCATATACTCAGTGATATCGAACAGGTCTGCGACAGAGGTATAATAATGAAGAATGGTACAGTCATGACCGAATGGGAAAGAAACGCCGATAACGGCGGCAGGAGCCTTCAGGAGATATTCATAGAGACAATAGGAGGTATAGAGTGATGATGATCGCGGTAACAGCATTGAGAGAAAAGATAAGAAAGAAGATATTCATAGCGGTAACGGTGATATCCGCTCTGCTGACGCTGCTGCTCTCCACAGGCAGCACGACACTCACGATAGGCGGCGAACCGCTGACGGGATATAACATAATGATGCCTGTGGTGATGACGGTCATGCACGCGGTGAGCTGTATAATGGCAATGGTGATAAGTCTGGGCACGATACCCGCAGAATACGAACGCAGGACACATCATCTGATACTCACAAGGGGTGTTTCGCAGGCGAGGTATCACGGAGAGCTCACCCTTGCAAATGTGGGCGCGTCGCTCATCTCCCACGGGATATTCATGGCGGGAGCCGCTGTATATATGGTATCTCAGGGACACGGCAGAGAGCTTCCTATGATGCTTCCCGCATACATGATATCGGGGCTCGGCGCGGCGGTAGTGAGCACACTTTCCACAGCGCTTTCGGCGGTGATGGGCAGGCTCCCCGCAGGACTTATCGCGGGTACGGTAACTCTCGCAGGGATATTCGCTCCGCTGCTGGAACTCGCAAAGAGCATGGCAGGCGGTCTTGCGGGAAAACTTCTCGGCGTGATGCTGTTCCTGCTCCCCGACCTTAACAGTATGCAGTCTGCGGCGGCAAAGCTGCTGACAGGGAAAGGATCGGGACTGCACCCCGTATTCACAGGAATGTTCTACATATACTTATTCGCAATGTTCGTGATGATATATAAAAGAAAGGCTGATAAAGAATGAAACTTATAAATATGATGGTGAGCGGTATAACAGGCATAGCACTTCTGACAGGCAGCATCGCAACGGCTGCAAACGGCATCTCCGATGAGGATATGGCTTGCTGCAAAAAGGCTTTATCCATGCAGAGCGACGCTGATGATATCGGGTTTGAGGGGTTCAGGCTCGCAGACTGTGATGTGGTATTCAACGACGGCAGGCATGACTATGTGGTACATACCGACGGCAGCAGCGAAAAACGCAGTCCTGTGATATCCACCTTTGCGGCTACTGCTTACGAGAACGACGGCAGCTTTGAGGTCATAGTCCCCACAAAGGCTTCTATGGGTACTCTTGCAGTGATGATGGGTGGAGAGTGGGACGAAGCACATCAGGTCTCGACGATATGGCACGAGGCTTTCCACTGCTTCCAGCTGACGAACTTCCGCGGGAATATAGAGGGGCTCACCAACGGGCATACATTCAGCAAGGAGGACTTCAGCGAGAAGCTGATAAACGATGAGTACGCAAAGAACGAAAAGGCAAAGCAGCTATTCACCAAACAGCTGGAGATACTCGATAAAGCCCGCAGGGAAGAGGATATTGACAATATCCGAGAGGATATGTTAAAATATAAACAGCTCGACACCGAGCGCAGAGAGCTTATCAGCGGTGATGCTGAGATACTCGAAGACTATTACACCATAGTCGAGGGCACAGCTTTCTACGTTGAGATGATGATGACCGAAGCGCAGAGCGAAGAGAACTTCGTGAAGGAATATGACAGCAGGCTGACTGTATTTGCGGAAGGCTCATCGAAATACTATTCTCTCGGCGGCGCACAGTGCCTGCTTCTCGACAGGTTGGACAGCGAATGGGAAGCGGGATATGACTTCTCCGTACCGATGTCGGAGCTAATCTACGAAAAACTGGGAGTATGATAATATGCAGTATACCATCCTTGCGGCAGATGACGAAACAGAGCTTATCGACGCGCTTGAACTGTACGCCGAACGTGACGGGATAAAGCTCCTGAAAGCCGATAACGGCATCACAGCACTGGAAATATTCAGGCGGGAAAAGCCCCACCTTGTCCTGCTGGATATCATGATGCCCGGTCTGGACGGCTTTCAGGTGCTGCGCAGGATACGCGAAGAAAGCAAAGTCCCTGCCATAATGCTGACGGCACGGGGTGAGGATTACGATAAGATACTGGGTCTTGAACTCGGGGCGGATGATTATATCACAAAGCCCTACAATCCGCTGGTGGTCATGGCGAGGATAAAGGCACAGCTGCGGCGCAATTACGACTACCATGAGGAAACGGCTCCCGAAAAGCTCACCTGCGGGGACGTTTCACTCGACCCTGCAGCGGGTACAGTCACCAAAGGCGGCAGCACCGTCGAACTGACAAAGACCGAATACCTGATACTTGAATATCTGCTTAAAAACAAGGGGCGCATACTCACAAAACAGCAGATATTCGCTTATGCATGGGGAGATGAATTCATCGCCGATGACAGCACGGTGATGGTGCATATCAGCAATCTCCGCGCAAAGATAGAGGACGACCCGAAAAGCCCTAAGCTGCTCAGGACGGTAAAGGGTCTGGGATACAAGGCGGAAAAGCTATGAAAAAAAGTATATTCACTAAGCTCATCGGCTGTTTTATCGCGGTGATAGTTCTGCTGATAGCCGATTATGTGCTGATGATCCTTATCGAGCTGAATTCCGCAGGGCTCGATAAGAACCTGATGCCCTACGAAAATCTCGATGCGGCGGGGAATATAGTGAACCTCAGCGCAGTGACGGATATGGGCGGCTGGGTCGAGGAGCTGGACGATAACAACAGCATCATAGCCGTAAGCGGCGAGAAGCGCAGCGGCGGCAGTTCCTATACCTGCGATGAAATATATGATATGACTTCCACTGTCGGGAAAGGGGAATGGTTCGCGTTCATGGTCAAGCCCGAAAGCGCTGACAGGCATTTCCTGTTCATCTATCCCAGAGGGACATTTGAATTCACCCCGACGATAGTGTTCAACCGCGAAAAGGGGACGGTCTCGTCAAGCCGCTCGAACCTGTTCTGGGTACTGTTTTTACTGCTCATCGCCTTGCAGATATTCTTCATAAGCCGCTATCTGCGCCGCAAGATAAAGCGCCCGCTCAAAGAGCTCTCCGACGGCATGGTAAGGATACAGTCGGGAGAGAGCGGGGTAGTGCTCGACATAAAGACCGAAGCGGAGTTCCGTCAGATAGTGGATACTTTCAATTCCATGACCGCCGAGCTCGAAAGGCAGAAGGAGGAGAACCGCAGTCTGGTGGAGCAGAAGAACCGTCTGCTGCTCGACCTTTCCCACGACCTGCGCACGCCTGTCGCCACGATAAAGAGCTGCGCCAACGCCCTCGAAGCGGGGCTGGTGCCGGAGGAAAAACTCAAAAGCTACTACAAGACCATAGACATGAAAGCCGACCGTGTACAGCAGCTGAGCGAGGATATGTTCTTCATGCTGAAAGCCGACAGCCCCGAAGACAAGCTGAACACGGAGGATGCGGATATATGCGAATTCCTGCGTATGCTCTGTGCGGAATACTACGACGAGATCGCGGATGCGGGGTTTGAGTTCGATATCGGGATATGCGACGGTTCCTGCGCATACCCCATCGATAAGCGCCTTTTTGCCCGTGTGATAGGCAATCTGCTGACGAATGCAAAGAAGTACAACAGGTCGGGAAATACCATCGGCATAGTATGCACCGCCTCTGACGGGCATATCATGATACAGGTCAGGGACGACGGCGAGGAGATACCCGCAGATCTGGCTGAGCGGATGTTCATGCCCTTTGTGAGAGGTGATCTGACCAGAAGCAGTGTGGGCGGCACGGGGCTCGGGCTTTCCATATCCCGAAAGATCACCGAGAAACACGGCGGCACGCTGGTATACAAAAGAGACGGCACCATGAACGTTATGGAGATATGCCTGGATGCCGGCAGTTCATAAAGCGTTAAGTGTTCTCTGAAAAACAGTATATATCCATTGACAATCGGCGGAATAATAAGTATAATTAAATACGGCAGGCTCGCATAAAAATGTGCAGGACTGTTTTCGATATTTTTTTAGAATGGAAGGTCATTATGAAGAAAACTTTAGCTGCTTTGACAGCATTCGTTATGGTGTTCGGTGCAGGCGGTATACTGCCGTGCGTGTGCGGTGAACTCGGTACGGTGATATCGGCAAGTGCTGAGACTTACGGGGATTTTGAATATGAAGTCGAATATGAAGGTACTATCGAGATCACAAAATATAATGGTTCCGCTGAAAAATTAACTATCCCTTCCAGGATCGGCGGTAAAACAGTAACGGAAATAGGGGTCGGGGCTTTTGAAGGCTGCAAAAGCCTGAGAAGCGTAGCGATACCCAACGGTGTAACAATGATAAATACAGATGCTTTTTACGAATGCACAAACCTGAAAAGTATAACGATACCGGATAGCGTGACAATCATAGGCTGGTATGCTTTTGAGAACTGCACAAACCTGACAAACGTAAATATACCCGAAAGTTTAACGGACATAGGAATGTATGCGTTTACTAATACAAAATGGCTGGAGAATAAACAGAAGCAAGACCCGCAGGTGATCGTAAACGGGGTATTGTTAGATGGAACCAAATGTACGGGTGATATTGTAATTCCCGATAATGTTACTGTCATAGGGCAAGCTGCTTTTAGCGGTTGCACAAGCCTTAAAAGCGTAAAGATACCCGACAGTGTAACGGAAATAAGAGATTTTGCTTTTAGCGGTTGTACAAGCCTGAAAAGCATAAAGATACCGGATAGCGTTACAGAAATAAATTGGGGGATTTTTGGCGGTTGTACAAATCTGAAAAGCGTGACTCTGCCCGATAGCGTAACAGGCATACAGTCATACGCTTTTAATGGGTGCACAAGCCTTAAAAACATAACGATACCCGATAACGTAACGGGAATAGGGGAAGGTGCATTTTTTAAATGTACAAGCCTGAAAAGCATAACGATACCAAAAAATGTCAATAGGATATTAAAATATGCTTTCGGGTATATATGGAACGATGAAAAAAATGATTATGAAAAGATGCCCGGCTTCAAGATATACTGCTATAAGGGTTCCGCAGGTGAGAAATACGCCATTGATAACGGGTTTGACTATGAGATAATCACTGAGAAAAAGACTGATATCAAGGGTGATATCTCGGGCGACGGTGCAGTGACCGTGAGCGATATCTCACTGCTGGCGGCTCATGTCAAGGGCATCAAGAAGCTGGACGGAGATGCGCAGAAGCGTGCCGATCTCAACAATGACGGCGCTGTCAATGTAAGTGATATCTCGCTGTTAGCCGCCCACGTCAAAGGCAGAAAAGCATTGAGCTGATATTATCCGCCCGCTCGGGCAAAGGGATATACATTGCCGTGAACTATCGGCATTATCGGGGAAGCGGGCATAATATACATAGATACAGTCTCATGCTATTGACAAATGCTACTATGTGTGATATAGTATTAGGTGAGATATTAGTAAATTCTCACAACCGATATAATAGGGAGGACATAAATATGCAGATAAAGAAAGTATTGGCAGTTGTGATGTCGTTATGTATCGTCGGGGGAACTCTCGGTTGCGGCGCACCCGCTGTAACGCAGACCATCACCGCACAGGCGGCTGAGGCTTCCGACACTTGCTATTCTTTTGACGCAAGCACGGGGGTGCTGACTCTCGAAGGCAAAGTAGATCGTGATGAGATAGCAAATTTCAGTTCCAAGACGGAAGTAAAGAAGATCATCGCAAAAGAGGGCACAGTCCTGCCCGCAAACTGCGCCAAGCTGTTTGAGTGGTATAAGAGCTGTACCTCCATCGACCTTTCGGGCGCGGACACGAGCAGTGTCACGAATATGAGCTATATGTTCTCGGTGTGTCCCGGACTGACGAAACTTGATCTCAGCAGTTTTGATACGGGCAGTGTAACTGATATGCATGGTATGTTCCACAGCTGCATTGGTCTGAAAAGCCTTGATGTGAGCCGTTTTGACACGAGCAGTGTCACGGATATGAGCTATATGTTCAATGGCTGTTACAGTCTGACTTCGCTGGATCTAAGCGGCTTTGACACAAGCAATGTCACGGATATGAAGAGTATGTTCGAGGATTGCCGGCAGCTGACTTCGCTGGATGTGAGCCGTTTTGACACGGGCAATGTCACGGATATGAAGAGTATGTTCGGGGTCTGCCGGCAGCTGCCCTCGCTGGATGTGAGCGGGTTTGATACGCACAATGTCACGGATATGAGCTATATGTTCAACACTTGCACCCGTCTGACCGCTATTGATGTGAGCGGCTTTGATACAAGCAAGGTCAAGGATATGATGAATATGTTCTTGGCTTGTTATACGGCTTCGCTGGATGTGAGCGGGTTAGATACAAGCAATGTTACAAATATGCAGGGTATGTTCGGCAGCTGTCAGGCTCTGACAAAACTTGATCTCAGCAGTTTTGATACGAGCAAAGTCACGGATATGAGCTATATGTTCAATTGCTGCAGCAGACTGACTTCTGTCGATGTAAGCGGTTTTGATACCCACAATGTTACAAATATGAGCAGTATGTTCACCGGCTGTTCCGCCCTGACCGAGCTTGACCTCAGCAATTTTGATACAAGCAATGTCACGAATATGAAGAGTATGTTCATGGTCTGCCGCAGCCTGGAAACCGTCGATCTCAGCAGTTTTGATACAAGCAGGGTAAAGTCGATGAGCGGTATGTTCAACCACTGCTGTGCCCTGAAAAGCCTTGACCTCAGCGGTTTTGATACAAGCAAAGCCGATAGCACGACATATATGTTCAATTGCTGTTACGCTCTTACCGAGCTTGACCTCAGCAGTTTCGATGCAGGCAGTATAACAAATTCGGATGATATGTTCTATAACTGCAACAGCCTGAATACCCTTGTTCTCGGGGAGAATATCAGAACTATCCCCGAAACGGCAAAGCTCAGCAACGGCAAGGGCTGGGTCAATGCCAATGCTCTGTCGAAGGTAGTCAGCGGTGACGGAGAATTCGCAGTCATCAGAAACAGCGGCAGGAACACTTACAGGCGTGTCGGCACCTTTAAGCCTGAGGCGCTCACCTATCCCACCAATATACAGGTGGAATACAACACTAAAGACCATCAGGTAAGGTTCAAATGGGACAAGGTGGAAGGTGCGGAGAAGTACGGCGTAGCTGTATTCATGGCGAACAAGTGGAGGATACAGGATCAGAACATCACGGATACGGTATACACCTCCCCGAAGAACCTCCTGCCCGGCAGGACATATAATGTCGTCATCGCCGCAAAGGTGAACGGCAAGTGGGACCTCACCAACGCCATCTGGAATGACGTGACTGTCACCATAAAGTGATATACCCCGTTATATGAACCGACAAGGAGGCTGTTGCAGCCCCACCTGTTATAGCGCCCTCTTTACGCAAAGCCCTGATGACATCCCGGAGCAGGTCAAGATCCTCGAATTCAAGGATAGGGGAGTTCATTTCCACCTTATAATAATCCGAAGCACCCTCGCTGTTCTTTTTTCGGGCATAAATACTGCTGTCAAATACTATCTGCCATTTTCTGTCTTTGTCATCTCCCACTGTGTACTTGTCATAAGTCCTGCCCGCATGGTCTATCCTGCCGCCCGGCACCTTTTGGATAGCCTTCGCCGCAGTACATCCGGTAATACCTGTCATTTCGATCTCGACACCGTATTTCCTTGTTTTGATGCCGTCAAAGTTACCGCTCATCGGTTCACCACTGTTCTTTTGAATAAAAGATCCCCATATACAACCCAAATTTCGGGTCATATAAAGGGTACAAACAAAAATCCCGCAAACGTAGTGTTTGCGGGATTTTTCTGTGTGAAGCTGGTAGTCGGACTCGAACCGACGACCTTGTTTGCCAAGATCTACAGAATCTTTTGTTACCACAGAACCTGCATGGTTTACCTTAGCGTGAAGCTCAGCATCGACCTTTACGGTTATGCCTTTTTTCTCATTCGGCATCTTCTGCACCTCTTTCTAAAAAGTTTTTTTATTTCAGTTTCGACTATATCATCAGCTGAAACACCTTGTTGTTCTGCGGTTTTCTTGATCATTTCAACGTACTTCTGTGGTATAGCTATTTCTTCCTTCATGATCAGCCTCCCATTGTCATTTCTTTAGTCATATCGGTCAATGCTCGATCATAGTTGTGAATATGCTCCATATATCCCTTAAGATCCATATCCGCAAGTAATTCTTCACTGAATTCAAACAGCGGATACTCGCAAAACCCGCTTTTGGCATTAACAGGAACACCATTTTCCGTGACAGGCTCTACGCCTTTGATCGACTCAAGGAATTCAACCGCATTCGGCATATTGTTGGTATCTATAAAGGTCCGATTTCCATCAAGTTCAATAGGTATTTCATCCTGTCTGTACAGATGGGGAAATCCCTCATAACGGTTAAGTGCAGGAATATCTCTTGGGTCAAGTTCCCACAGCAGTACCGGAACTTCTGTATTCGACTTTGGGACGCCCATTGCAGCACTCCACCATATTTTGAAAACGGCGTAAAATCGCCGTTTCCTTATAT
>NZ_CAMHRZ010000127.1 GCF_946187255.1 uncultured Ruminococcus sp. | reverse complement strand
TGCGGATGCGGCGGAGGAGCTTTCAACGGATGAAGACGGCAACCGCTACCATGTGGGCGTTGTGCATTCAAAGGACAGCTTCTACGGTCAGGTAGAGCCGGAGCGTTCGGGTGTGGCGGAGTATCTTCTCCCGCGCTGGCGCAGCTTTGTGAAGTGCGGCTGTTTGTCTTCTGAAATGGAGTGTGCGGCGGTATACTCTGTGGGCATGGTGCTGGGCGTGCGCTGCGGAGGTGTGCTCACTGCACTGTGGAATATGGAGCGTTCAAAGCAGGAACTACCCGATAAGCTGACGGATGATTCATCACGCAGTATAAAATGTGCAGTGGAAGCTATACGCAAGCTGATAGCACAGGATAATTCATAATTCATAATTATTGGCAGGGGCATTAGTTGGCTGTGCTGAACTCTATGGAGTTGTTTGCTACCGAGAAGCAAACGAGGGCAAATATCAAAGTTAGTGACATGTCAAGCTTTGGGTCAAGCCTTTCGCGAAAGGCTTGCATGAGGTTTGCACAATCAGCAAAGCTGATTGTTGACGGCGTCCTCAATCACCAAGGCATGAAACCAAAATGCATCGCAAACAATAAGGGCGAAACAAATAAGCGGGCGGTCACAAATTTCGCGCATCTGCGAAATGCTGACTGTCCGCTCAAACTTTTTGTGGGCAATGACCGCTCGCGCCGAGATCAACGGCGATAGCTCGTTGATCTCTCGCCACGAGGAACGAGGGGCGATGATCCCACCAACGAACAAACCACAGCTAACATTCAACTATCCCAACATATTATGTATAATAGCCAAAGGATTACCAATAATACCATAAGCCCTAAACGCACACTTGTGCGATATCGCATATCCCATATACTTTTGTGAATGGCTATTATTCACAACCGAACATCTTTGATTTTATAGAATGTCGCCATAACAGAGGCAAACCAATGAACAAATACTATGTAATATATGAACAAAATCTCAACATTTGTGAAAATAACGAAAAGCACTTGAAATCTTTAATGGTTTGTAGTATAATATAAACAGCTAAAAGGAAGCTGTAATATACAGTTTTTTACAGCGAGTCCATATCGAAAAGGAGAGTCACTATGGAACTGAAAAAATTTATCGCTCACGGCGACATCTACGACATTTATGAATGCGACGGCAAGTCCATCAATCTTTACAATAAGCCCGAGTATAAGGAGAAGTGCCTTTATGCGGCGCTGACCCACGCAAGGTGTGAGACCACACTGGTCAACTCCTTCATCAAGACGCCTATACTCCATGAGGTATCCGTCATTGACGGCAAATGGGCGATCTCCTTCGATTTTATCGAGGGCAAAACGCTCCAGCAGATGATGGACGAGAACCCCGAGAAGATGGACACCTATCTCAGCCAGTTCATCGATATCCAGACGGAGATACACGCGCAGTATATGCCGCTGCTTTCAAAGCTGAAGGATAAGATGGCGCGTCAGATCAAATCCCTCGCTGCCATTGACGAGATCAAGAAGTACGAACTGCTGACAAGGCTGGATTCCATGCCCAAGCATATCAAGCTGTGTCACGGCAATTTTGCACCGAAGAACGTCATCATCAACGATGAGGGCACCTATGTCATCAACTGGTCGGCTGCAAGACAGGGCAACGCTTCTGCGGATGTGGCAAGGACTTACCTGCTGTTCTGCCTGAAAAATCCCGATATTGCCGATGCTTACCTCGATAAGTATTGCCTGAAAAGCGGTACCTCCAAGCAGTATGTCCAGGCGTGGCTGCCCATCGTGGCTGCTGCTCAGCTCATCAAGGGCAGAGAGGAAGAAAAGGAGCTCCTCATGCGCTGGATAGATGTGGTGGATTATTCCTGATAAGCACATATACAAATAATTCAAGGCTGTACCTTTGCGGTGCAGCCTTTTTTTGTGTGGATAGTTCGCTGTAAACAAAAAGCCCCTCGGCGCTCTCGCGTCAAGGGGCTTACTGTCATATCATCAGGAAGCCTTTTCGGTCTCCGCAGGCTGCTCATCAGCCTTCTCGGTCTCTTCCTTCTTTTCGTCGTCCTTCTTCTCCTCTTCAGCCTTTGTAGTGGTCTCCTCTGCCTTAGATTCGTCCTTCTCCTCAGGCTTCTCGGTAGCTGCTGTGGTGGTGGTCTCCTCGGGCTTGGACTCGTCCTTCTTGTCACCCTCTACAGCGCCGCCGCCGCACTTGGTAACTGTGAAGCCTTCCTTGCCTACGACTTCCTTGTTGAAGTCTGCCATCTCACCATAGTACTCGATCTTGCAGTCATCCCAGTCATTGTTCTGATAGAACTTGCCGTCTGCTGCAATTACGTTGTCCAGATAGATCACTGCGTACAGAGTAGCGGAGCTCTTCTCCTCATCGTCTGTCTTTACCTTGATCTCATACAGACCGTAGATCCTGTTTACATAGTCGCTTACGTTGCTGTAGTTGTTCTTGGAAGTGAAGCTTACATAAACGTCCTTGAGAGTCATGCTCTCTACCTTATCGACCTTGCCCTCGTACTTAACGTTTGTAGCGTTGTACAGCCAGCCGGAGGTAGTTCCCTGCAGCTTGGTCTTGATCTCGGTCTCCTGGTCGCTTATCATGCTCTGGAGATCTGCGCTGTCGTATGCTTCCTTACCGTTATCTGCGGTAACGTATGCGGGCATCTTGTCATCAACGGTGAATTCCTTTACAACGTATCCGTCGGAGTCGATCTCACCCTTGATCTTGTAGCCTTCGGTCTTCAGGCTGTAGCTGTAAGCCTTGACCTTGAACTTGTCGCCTGCCTTGAGGTTGTCGGCGTTGTCAAGATAGAAGCTGACATTGTCGATGACCAGCTTATCCATATCATCGGTGTCGATATCCTTTACTCTGAGGAACGGAGTACCTCTGTCGTATACGAACTTGATCTTGTCGAATACGTCGATCTCCTGGAGCTCCTGGAGACCCGATACCTCAAATTCCTTAGTGAGGGCATCCTTGCTCTTTACTATGTAGTATTTGCCGTTGCTCTCGAAATAGAAAGCATCGCCTGCGGGCTGGAGGTTATAGGGTTCGCACTTTACCTTTACCTTGTCGCCGTTCTTCAGACCGCTGGTATAATCCCAGTCATAGTAGAGATTGTTGGGAGTGTCGGAGGTAGTCTCAACACTGTAGGAACCGTCGCCGTCGATACCCGAGAAGTTCACCTTCAGGTACTTCTCATCGAAAGGCTCGAAATCAACGCCGTCTTCAAGACCCTTAACCTCGATCTCAAACTCGGTGTGTACCAGCTTGATCTTGTTCTTCTTCAGATCGTCCTTGTCGTACTCAACAGTGACCTTGATCTTGTCGCCGTTCTTGAGGTTCTTGTCCTTGTCGATCTTTGCCTTGATGAGGTAGCCGCCCTTAGAACCTGTCTTCAGCAGAGCGCCTCTCATCTGAACGATCTCTTTGGTGTCCTTAGCCTTTGTCCATGCCTTTTCCAGTGTCTTGGGCTCGATGGAGAAGTAAGGAGCTACCTTTCTTCCGTTGCCCAGATCCTCGTCTTCCTCCCAGCCATCGTCAAGACCCAGTTCTTTCAGGCTCTTGGCAGCTGCCAGGTAGGTATCGTTCATCTTGTAGGTGGAGCTTGAATAAGCGTTCAGCTCCGCAGTAGCGGTGCCGTACTTGTTCAGACCCTCAAAATTGATGTAGAACAGATCCTTAGCCTCGATCTTCTGATACTTTGTTACGTTTACGATAACGATGATAGCCACGATTATCGCAACTACAGCCGCTGCGGGGATAGCCAGCAGCAGAGGCTTCTTCTTGATCTTCTCCACCAGCGGATTGGGCGCCTTCGCAACAGCGGGAGCCGGAGCCTGCTGATAGTTATTATACTGCTGTGTCTGAGCAGTATAATTGTTGTTGTACTGCTGCGTCTGACCGTTGTTGACAGCAGCCTGCGGTGCATCAGCGGGAACGGGAGCGCCGCACCCTCCGCAGAACTTCATACCGTCTTCGATCTGTGCGCCGCATTTAGCACAAATTTTCATTACAAAGTCCTCCTCTTTCTTCACATAGATAGATTACTAATTTGCTTAAATAATTAAGCATAGATGTGCATATTAAGTATAAATCATTACCCCATGTTTGTCAAGAGCGCCCCGTACATTTTGCGACATATCACAAATCCCCGAATACTATCACGGTTTCTTTGACCATTTTTCACTATTCGTAAAGGTCTTATTCGGTAAAATTTACAATTCTTAGGGAAAAAGCGGGCAGTCCGCACGATGCTGTGCAGGCTGCCCGCCCTATAGCGCTCTGTCATGATGAGCCGTATCAGGCTACCATTTCCAGTCGATGAAGAATCTTTCCTCCTGTGGGTTCTTAGCCGAACGCTGACGGAAATATTCCGTCATAGCGGCTACGACTATCAGCAGTATTCCCGCGATGAGCAGGTATGCCCACCATGCGATAGCCGCCAGGAAATCTCCCGTGATGTACAGTGTCAGTCCCAGCAGGGATACCGCCGATACCAGGAACCAGCGTCTGGTCTTTCTGATGAAGGAGTATATCAGCAGTGCAAGGGATACGCTCAGTACTATCAGCGAGTTCGTGAGGGACTGGTTAGTAAGTCCGTCAAATATCAGCAGCAGGAAAGCTGCCATGAATACCGCCTGACTGAATTCCCTTGATACCTTCTCGTTTTCAGCCCATATCTTCTTTACCGCCAGACCGAATGCCACGATTATAACAAGTATGATCTTGGTGGTTATCATTGCGTTCTCAAACGCCATAAAGGGTCTTGCGATGAGTGCCGCAGCACCGAAGCCCGCCGCCAGCGTCATGCAGCTCCTGTTTGCGGGACCGCTGTTATTTCTGCGGATAAGGTTTGCGGAGAATACCGCCATTTCCAGCAGTGCTATGAATAATCTTGCACGCCCGCTGAATATGCTGCTCTCTGCGTGACAGCTGAGTACGCAGAGGAATATGCCCAGCTGCGGTATATCCAGCTGATACTTTTTGTTCTCTGTCTTCTTGATAAGTGAGTCGGGGAACATGAGCCTTGATACCACTGCCAGCACAGCTGTCATGAATATTGAGAATACTATAACAGCGTTGCCCTCTGTCATGGGGTCTACCCATATCGTGTGTGCTGCCATCTTTGCGCCCATGAACAGCGCGAACATGGGTATCGCAGCATGGAAGGTCTTCTTTGAAAGGTGTATCACTGCCAGCAGTGCCGCACTGACTGCCATTATCGTGATACCTGCCGCAGGACCGCCTGCGAGGGAGTATTTGTCCGAGTGAGCCATCAGCAGTGCGATGCCTGCACCTGCCTCGGTGCTGTACTTCATCATCGCATACTTGTCAGCGCTGCTCAGACCGAAGCTGAGTATGTACGCTGCTATGCAGAGCACTCCTGCGCATATCGCCATCGAAAGCGGACGGCAGAGGTATATATCGTAGTCATAGCTCAGGGCTTCTGCCAGCATACCCGCTGTGATAAGCGCGGGGAGAGGGAGTATCACCCTGAATACATATCTCAGGAAGTGATCGTCATCAAAGGCGTTCACGGTAAAGATTATCATGATCATGAGCATGGTGATAACGCCGTAGGGCAGTGCCTGCTCGATCATAAGCCACAGACCGCATATAAACAGTACCGCTGTCATGAAGGTATCGGATATCTTCGAGTACAGTGCGGGTACGATGCGGTATACTACCAGCATTGCGGCAGTAAGCATAGCGAATATGAACAGTCCCGTGAATTTGCCGGGTATCAGCCCGCCGATGAAGTTAGCCGCAACGGTGAAGAACAGCAGCATAACTATGCTGTGAGTATTCAGCAGCAGCTTTTTCTTCTCGGTCAGGGTGTAGTAGGTAGCCTCAGCCGCAAGTACCGACCATACGACTACCGATATCCATGTAAATGCGCTCCATTCCTTTACGAACAGTGCAAGACACATAATGCTGTAGAAGGATCTCACGCCCGCTACCACGAAAGGTGTGTCAAATCTGCGCTTGCCTGCCTTGCCGAGCAGTGTATAGGCGAGTGTGCCGGCTGCTGCTACACCGCAAGCCATCAGCGGGAAGTAAGCCGCATTGCCGATATACTGCGCTACACACCACATAGCGCCTGTAAGACTTATCGCGTGTATGCCTATCGGGGCTTCCTTCTTCATGGAGATACCGTAATACAGTCCCTCCAGTGCCAGCAGCCCGAACATTGCCAGTGTCTGCCAGCTGAAGTCTATCAGATCCATGAATACCATCGGCAGGAAAAGCACTGCGTAGGTTATGCGCACGCCTATCAGCACGCGCTTTGCATCGAACAGCAGCTTTTCAGCCTTGTGCAGGCGGTAGTAAACGAAAGTGCCCACCGCTGCCACACCGAACAGCATCATAATTAAGTAATCGTATTTGCCTGTGAATTCGCCCAGTTTCGAGAACATGAGCGTGAGGAACAGTGCGTGTACCCCGATAAAGGCTTCTTTTCTGCGGCGTATGCCGTAGTAGAGAGTTTCCAGCGCCAGCACAGCGCAGATGCCGAATATATCGTAGTTCCATTCGGTGAAGCAGGTGATGATCTGTATCACTGCCAGTGTGCCGAACAGTCCGCGCATGACAACGAGTACTCTTGCCGCATTGAAACGCAGTTTTCCGCGTACATCCAGCTCGTTGTATATCATTGTCATCACTGCGATGAATGCAGTTACCGCAAGTGCGAAGAACCGCATATCGCCCAGCAGGTTGCATACCTCGAAGAGTATGCAGCTGAGATAGAAGGCGTGTATGCCAAGTATGCCCTCGTGCTTCTTGATGATGGCATATATGAGCATCTCAGCAGCCATACCGCCCACCAGCAGCCAGGATACCCAGCTGAATTCACCGTGATCGCTGAACTGCAGATCGTTTGAAACAGCGACAGCTCCGATAACAGCGGCGATGGCTCTTGCGTATACTATGAACTTGCCTGCGGTAAGTATGCTCTTGCCTTTGTAGCGCAGTACCGAGTACAGCGCCGTTCCCACAACACATATACCCCATACTGCCATTGCGAATACTTTGAGATGATCAGCACCGTAGAAGCTGATATCTTCGGGGATGAACATATTAACTGCAAACAGCAGGTATACGAACTGGAAGAACAGCTCGTTCTGTCTGCGCTTGAGTATCGAATAGAATGTGAGTTCTGCCAGAGGCAGCAGGCACAGTGCGGTGCCAAGCTCGGTGACTCTGCCGCGATAAGCTTCGTTTATGATCACCGCAAAGGCGGGCAGACCCATGACTATCCTCATGAATATGTTTATGCCGTTAGCCTTTACGAGCAGCTTGTCCTTGTGTTCGAGTGTCCTGTAAACAGCAGTGCCTGCTATGCCGATGAGCAGTGTTATCAGTGCGTAAAGCTCAAAGGTATCGGGGAGAGTGCGCGACTGTGTGAGATGCAGGTACATCTCATAGAGCAGGTTCAGTACCACGCCGCACTGCATAACGAGGTATGCCTGTTTTTTCCTGAATATCGCAACGCCCGTGAAGTCTGCGTAAAGCAGTCCCGCGACTGCCCAGCACAGCGGGTCTTTGTAGGTGTGCATGAATATCAGCGGTGCCGCCGAAATTGTTATCAGCACACGCAGTACCACATAGACCTCTCTTGCATCGAACAACAGCTTGCCTTTCTTTTCAAGGAACAGGTAAGCCCAGCCGCCCAGCATGGATATTATCACTGCGATCAGCGCGTAGGTGGGATAATCAGCGATGTTGAAGTAAAGGCTGACCATTCCCGCAAGAACAAGGACCGCGTGTACCGACAGCCAGTTCTTGCTTTTAAGGCGTATAGCGTGCCACAGGCATTCGCCCATATATATCATGCACACGCCCCAGCCGAATACCGTCCAGCCCATGTCATCTACACTGCGGGCGATATCGTATATCAGTACGGGCAGCCCGATGATGAGGTATGCCAGTCTGACGATGTTGTGAGTTACCTTTACGGGCTTGGATATCTCCTTGCCCTTTGACTTCATGAAGAAGTATACTGCCGTGAATATGGTGCCCGCCGCAGTTATCAGCAGCGAGAACGCCGAGTAGTTCTTCTGGAAATAGTTTGCAAAATGTGCCAGCAGTAAAGTTCCCGAAATTGCCAGCGAGATGCTTGCGGCATATTCGCAGAAGGGCTTTTTGAATACCTTCATGGCTGCCGCCGAGAAGAAGGTCATCATCAGTGCGCCCAAAGCGAGGAACAGCATCATTCCGCCGCCCTCCATGCCGAACCAGGCGCCCATCAGCCCGAAATAGCCGATAGTCAGATAGGATATGGTCGTGAATACCGAGCCGAGTATATACACCGCCGCCGCAGTGCCTTCGATCTTCAGCTTTTTATGTGTGAAGAAGAACATTCCGAAGAACAGTGCCGCCTGTCCCGCAAGTACACCGACTCTCGTCCAGTTGCTCATATTTACCCAGAATGCGGTCGAGAATATGATACCCGCCAGCACCACAAAGGTTATACCTATGCCTGTGATGACAGCTGCGGGGCTGTAATGCTTCTTTTCGCGCTTGGGCTTCGGGGGCTTGACAACAGCGGGTCTCTTCTGTGCCCACTGAGGCAGGGGCTGTCCGTTGTTGTATACCCTCTGCGGGTAGCCATTGTATCCTGCCTGAGGATAAACGGGTCCGCCGCCCTGATAGTAGCCTGCATTCTGTGCGGTCTGCTGAACAGCTGCCGCTGCGGGCTGACGTACAGGCTGTTGTGTATTTGTGCCTGCATTCTGTGCAACAGCCGCTGTCGGCTGCTGTACGTTCTGCTGAGTATTTGTGTTTGCATTCTGCGCAACAGCCGCCTGCGCGGTCTGTGCGGACTGCTGAACGCCCGTCTTTACTGTCTGCTGAACTGCCGCAGCAGCGGTGTTCTCGGCAGCAGTAGTTTTAGCGGTATCATGTTTCACCAGATCGACGCCGTCGTGATGGTGGTGAGGTGCGCTGATATCGGCATCATTCTGCTGAACAGGCTGTCCCGTTGTTTTGGCAACGTTCTGCTGCATCATGCGGTTCTGCTCTGCAGGAGAGATGTATACAGGCTGCTGTACATTACCGTTCTGCGGCGTGACGTATGTCTGTGCGCCGTGAAGCGGCTGTACCTTCCTTGCTTCATCCTTGAATACGGGCGCACCTGTCTGCCCGTTCATTCCCGGATAATTCAGAGCGCCGCCTGTCCTGCGCCCGTCATTCTGTCTGTATCTGTCGATATCCTGCGGCAGATAGGGCATACCCTTCTGCGGTCTGTGGTCGTCCTCCATAGGCTGCTGCCTGCGGTGGGGTTCGACATACATAGACAGCTTTTCACGCCAGCTTATCCTGTTATCGATGTAAAGCCGTTCGATGAATGACTTTAGTTTTTTATTCTTTGATGACAGTCCTATGCATAGAGGTATCAGCACCAGCGGCGACAGACACCACAGCGTTTCTATCAGTTCAAACATATTTCTCACTCCTGTCACACACGGAGGTGATCCGTTTATGTTATATTTTTATATTATATTATAAAATTTAATATATTTCAAGTATC
>NZ_CAMHRZ010000126.1 GCF_946187255.1 uncultured Ruminococcus sp. | reverse complement strand
AAACCTTGGTTCTTAGCCAAGTATGTATGCCAAATTCCATCACACGGACGTATGATAAAAGTGGGATTTAACCCATTTCAGTGGGCAAGGTAGGACTCGAACCTACGTTGTTTCAATGTTACGGATTTACAGTCCGCTGCAATCGCCGCTATGCATACTTGCCCATATTATGACGGATGCGGGATTTGAACCCGGCATTTTAAGATCGAAAGCCTAAGAGCTTGCTTGCAAGTTCTGTGTCCATAGCCATTTAGACGAATCCGCCGAAATATCCGTGGAGGGAGTCGAACCCTCAGTGTACCGGTTCTTAGCCGATTGTGTCTGCCATTCCACCACACGGACGTATAAGAAAAGTGGGCAAGGTAGGACTCGAACCTACGTTGTTTCCATGTTACGGATTTACAGTCCGCTGCAATCGCCGCTATGCATACTTGCCCATAAGGTTGACCGGCGGGAATCGAACCCACACTCTCAGAGCCACAATCTGATGTACTTCCGTTATACTAAAGCCAACATATTTATGACGGATGCGGGATTTGAACCCGGCATTTTAAGATTGAAAGCCTTATGTCCTAAACCTGATTAGACGAATCCGCCGTAATATCCGTGGGGAGACTCGAACTCCCAAAACCTTGGTTCTTAGCCAAGTATGTATGCCAAATTCCATCACACGGACGTATGACTGCCTGATACCGATCCCTCATTAAGCGGGACCTGTTTACTCTGATATTCGGGATCGGTATATGCAGTCGGATCATATTCGCTTGACTACCACTATCTGGTCGATAGTCACACCAAACATATCTGCGATGATTATCATGTTGTCGATGGTGGGTACGGTATCTCCGCGCATCCATTTGAACACCGCCTGCGGAGTATTGAAACCACATCTCGCCTGTACATCTGCCACCTTGAAGCCCTTTGAACGCATCATGGCTTTGATGTTCGCACCCGTCGCAGCTACATCTATTATAGGCATAAAAATCTCTCCTTTCCTGTAATGTTCCTGATGCTCCTGATGAGAGTCGAACTCATACTTTGCGGGGTTTAAGCCCGCCGCCTCTGCCATTGGGCTACAAGAGCGTATGCAGGATACGGGATTTGAACCCATAAAATACAGTTTTTGAGACTGTCATGTATTCCGTTCCATCAATCCTGCAATAAGTATCCGTGGAGGGAGTCGAACCCTCAGGACCTTGTGTCTGAGACAAGTGCGTTTGCCGGTTTCGCCACACGGACATAATAAAAACACCGCCTGTACTTTCGCATACAGACGGTGTTCGTTTCAGGGATATCACAAAAAAGGCTTATCCCGGAATGCCTGTGACGGGCGACCCGACACATCCACTACGTTCTGTATGCAGCACGAATAGAGTCTCTTCACTTTCAAGATAGAGGCTCAGGTATAATTCGCTATAGCTATACAGATGATTCATAGTGAACTTGGTCATTTCGGTTACTTCCTTTCGTTAGAATTTTTGAGCTTTATTTGCTTCGTTGGCTATATTATAGCACAGCCGCATAGAAAAATCAAGTAAACCGCAGGTATATTTTTTGAGTACTGAATTATTTTGCGGATGATACAGTCTGCAAGGCGCGAATACCGCGTATCTGCGCCGTTTCAGCGATAGTATTCGGCGGTCGAAATAATGATCTTACGGTTGACGGTGGGGGCAGGTTATGTTATAATGTAGGCATGGAAATTTTTAGCTAAAGCTATTCATACAAAGGTAAACCACTACAGAAAACAAAAGGGGCGTTTTACTTCACCCCGATGGGAGTGCTGTAGGCTATGAGATCTGCGGGGTCTGATATCAAACGAATAAAGGAGCAGCAAATGAAAGTACTGTTATTTCTTGCCAAAGGCTTTGAGACAATGGAAGCCAGCGTCTTTGTGGACGTGATGGGATGGGCGGGCATCGAAGTCACCACCTGCGCACTGCGAAAGACTGTCACAAGCACCTTCGGGGTGTCGGTGAATGCGGATATACTGCTGAGCGACGTATGCGCTGATGACTACGATGCGCTGGCTATTCCAGGCGGATTTGAAAATTACGGCTTCTACGAGGACGCTTTTTCGGAGCAGGCGGTGAGCCTTATAAAAGCATTCAGCGACAGCGGCAAAATGATCGCAACTGTATGCGTTGCCGCACTGGCACTCGGAAACAGCGGGATACTCAAAGGCAAACGTGCCACCACATATCACCTCAACGGCGGGCACAGGCAGAAACAGCTGGCGGAGTACGGCGCGATAGTCGTGAACGAGCCTGTGGTGAGGACGGACAATATCATAACCTCTTACTGCCCGCAGACGGGTCCCGATGTGGCATTCATGCTGCTTGAAGAGCTGGCGGGTACGGAAAAGATGCTTGAAACAAAGACTGCTATGGGCTTCTGAAAAAGGGTAAAAAACAGACAGAAACGGAGAAAAAACAATGAAATTACTGCATACTATGGACAGCGACGATTACGGGAACTGCACCCGCCTGACAGTGCGGCATTCCGCAAGGGCGATAATAATTTCGGGCGGCAGGATAGCCATGATACACAGCCTTGAAAATAATTACTACAAGTTTCCCGGCGGGGGTATCGAGGCGGGTGAAAGCCGTGAAAATGCCCTTATCCGCGAGACACTGGAAGAGACAGGTCTGCACGTCATCCCCGAAACAATAGAAGAATTCGGGTACATCCACCGCATAAGGAAGTCGCAGAAATACGAGGATGAGTGCTTTATACAGAATAACTACTACTATTTCTGCGGAGTGAACGACGAGATCTCCGAAACGGAATACAGCGAGCGCGAGCTTTCCGAGAAGTTCGTACCCGTGTTTGTTGACCCCCGCACCGCCTTTGAGGAGAACGCCAAAGTCCCCGAAAGCGATCCTGTATACGGTATGGCGCACCGTGAAAATCTGGTGCTGAAACTGCTGATAGAAAAGCAGGATGCAAATGAGGGATAAGGAGAGATACTGATGCAGAAAACGGAAATAAGAGTTGACCCCTTTGTTTCGGTCAACGGCATAGCTTTCGGGACTTCAAGGGATGAGCTTTGGAAAATTCTGGGCAAGCCCGAAGACTCGTTCATCAAGGGCGATGATGATATCGAAACGGATATCTACGGCTGCTGTCATATTTACTACGATGCCGACTATAAGTTTGAAGGCGTTGAAGTGGTATATGCGGATGAAGCCGATATATATTACGGCGGCGAAAAGGTGCCTGAGACCTACGACGGCGTGCTGGCATTCTTCCGAGCCCGCTTTGACGATGTGGAAGAGGACGGCGCAGGATTCCTTTCCGTAAAAGGCTCATTGGGCGTATATGTGGAGGATGCGGATGAATATGATACCATCCTGTTTGCGAGGAAGGATTATTACAGCGATGAGGAAATATGACCCTGTTAAGTATAGTCCGCGAAAGATATGTAAAATATATTGACAAAAGATTTGGCAAGTGATATAATAATGCTGTGATCCAACAGGTTTCAATTGATCGGAGGTATGATCATGCAGGTAAAAAAAGTTTTGGCGGTAGTTATGTCGCTTTGTCTGGTCACGGGGGCGATGAGTTACGGAGCGCCGTTCATCTCACAGGATCTGACTGCGCAGGCTGCTGCTGTGAAGGCAGAATGCTATTCTTTTGATGAGGCGACAGGCGTACTCACCCTTAAAGGCGAAGTCCAGCGTGACGCGATAAGGGAATTCAGCTATGATATGGATGAAAAAGTTAAGAAAGTCATAGCCGAAAAGGGAACGGTACTTCCCGAGAACAGCAGTATGCTGTTTTACTATTATTCCAATTGTACTTCCATCGACCTTTCAAAAGCCGATACCCGCTGTGTCACCAATATGAAGTCCATGTTCTCCGAATGTTCGGCGCTGACAAAACTGGATATCAGCAGCTTCGATACGAGCAATGTAACTTCTATGGAGGATATGTTCTATGGCTGTTCCGCTCTGTCTTCACTGGATGTTAGCGGGTTCGACACAAGCAGCGTTACGAATATGTCCTGTATGTTCTACGGCTGTTCGGGGCTTTCCTCCCTTGATGTGAGGAGCTTTGATACGGGCAAGGTCACACAGATGAGCGGTATGTTCCTCAATTGCAGGAAGCTGACCTCCATTGACGTAAGCAATTTCGATACGGGCAGTGTAAAGAATATGGGCAGTATGTTCTACGGCTGTTCGGGCTTGAAAAAGCTGGATCTCAGCAAGTTCAACACTTCAAGCGTTGAATATATGTACAGTATGTTCAACGGCTGCTACAGCCTGACTTCTGTTGATGTCAGCGGATTTGACACCCGCAATGTCATAGAGATGTACACCCTGTTCGCAGGCTGCACCGAACTGACTTCCGTTGATCTCAGCAGTTTTGACACAAGCAGCGTCGAATATATGAACGATATGTTCACCCTCTGCACCAAGCTGAACACTCTCACTCTCGGCAAAAACTTCAAGAAACTGCCCGAGAATGCGTATCTCCCCAACGGCGACGGATGGGTGAATGCAAGTGCGCCCTCAAAGGTGGTAAGCGGCAGCGGCACCTATGCAGTCATTGAAAACAGCGGCAAAAACACCTACAAGCGTCTCGGCGCACAAGAAGAAAAGCCCCTCACCTATCCTACCAATATCAAGGTGGAGTACAGCGAGAAAAACCATCAGGTGAGATTCAGATGGGATGAGGTTGAAAACGCCGAAAAATACGGCATCGCGGTGTTTATGGCAAACAAATGGCGTATACAGTCGCAGAACATAACCGAACCTGTGTACACCTCTCCCAAGAACCTGCTGCCGGGCAGGACATACAAGGTCTGCATCGCCGCAAAGGTGGACGGAAAATGGGATATCGACAACGCCATAAGAAACGCCGTTACAGTCACCATCAGGTGACGGGCTGATGACAGTCCAAAAAACAGTACAATAAATAATTAGCGCCCCTCGGGATAAGATTATTTCCCGAAGGGCGTTTCTGATCTCTTATGAACTAAAGGGCTGTCACTTTATGGTAACAAAGCCCGAATGCAGTATCGCATTCTCGGTGTCCCATTTGCCGTTGACTTTCGCGGCTATGGCTACCCTGTAGGTCTTGCCGGGTATGAGGTTCTTGGGGGAAGTATACACCGTGTCGGTCAGGTTCTGGGTCTGTAATCTCCACTTGCCTGCCATGTATACGGCTATGCCGTACTTTTCGGCACCCTCCACTTTGTCCCATGTGAACCTTACCTGGTGGTTCTTCTCGCTGTATGCGACCTTTATATTCGTGGGATAGGTGAGGGGCTTGTTATGGGGAGCATTCACCTTGATGCTGCCCACAAAGTTTGCTTTGAGCGTCGTGTCGTATACGTTGCTGCCCTCGTTTGAGAAGCGTATGGGGTATTCGCCTTCGCCCTCTTTCCTGTTGGCTATCTTGATATACACCTTATAGTCGCCTGCAGGCATATCATCGGGCAGGTCAAGTTCGGCGGACATGATATTCGTCTTTCTGTCGGTAAGTGAAGTTCCGCTGAGCCAGTTTCTTGCATTGAAGTCCGAAGCGCTCTCGACTTCATCAGGCTCCCACAGCTTGAACTCCTTCTCAAAATCATCGCCCTTGATCATGACAGAGGTCTTCTCATCCTTGATAAGGTTGCCGAAGCCCACGTTCTCAACGAAAGTCTGTAACACAAAATTCTCATCGGGTGAAAGCTCAGTGGTCATGTATACATCACGCACCACGAACCTGTAGCCCATGCGGTTGGTGAGGTATTCAAACTCGGTGGTCTTGCCCTTGTAGAGGGAGTCGCCGCCGTTATAAGTTGTGTTCCTGAAACCGTTCATCACAACGTCGTTCCAGTCCTTGTTGAGGTATGAAGTGTGGGTCTTGAAGCCCTCTTTTTCAATATAGGCGATATTGTTCCGTGGGGTGCTGCTGTCACCGCTGTCCCACTTCACCAGTTCACCGCCGAAAAGCGTATGGGCTGTCCGGGTGGTGAGCCATTTTATCTCCTTGTCCCTGTTCTTATAGGTGCCCAAGTCCGATGACGAACCGAGATAGCCGTCATTGTAAAGACCTATCCTGTAAGCATCGGTGCCCTCTTCGGCGGTGTACTGATCGATATCACTGATATCCACACCGCTCCATGCACAGAAATCGCTGGGCTTGCGGACGTTTACCGTCAGCTCTTCGGGCAGTACCTCCAGCCATTTGCCGATTATCTTTTTCTCGCTTGCCGCATCGGTGCGGGATGAGGTATGCATCTCGCCCCAGGGACCGATGATGCCGCATTCAACGGCGGCGATGACATCGGTATACCCGCTTATCACAGCACCCACCTTTTCCTGGTGCTGAGCGATAACGCTGTCATCGGTGGGCTCCCATACTGTCCTGTAGTAGGGCTTGCCATTTTTGTCAACGCCGTCAGCGGTGCAGCCTGTGTAATTATAGTCGTATGCAAAGCGTATCACAGCGCTCTGGTTGTTTTTCCTCAGCCTTGCCAGCAGCTCGCCCAATGCTTTTTCCACATCGTCATTGGCAGAGTCGATATATGCATCGTCGGAATGGCTCACAGCGTTCGATCCCTTTCTGTTCTGGGCGGAGAAGTCGGAAAGGTCTATCCGCAGGTGGACCAGCTGATACTTTGACGCAGCCGAATCGATACTTGCAAGAGTAGACTTCTGCGCACTGCAGTTGGTCTTATCCCGCTTGTAGTTTATCTGATAAGCCTGATAAAAGCCCCTGTAGGGGTTGTGAGTATCTTCAAGGCTCTCGGTATAGCTTATCTCGTTCACCGCTGTCAGTTTGGTGCTGTCCGCATATACCGCTGTCGGCAGTGCCGTGACAGCGATGCAAAGCGACATCCCGCCTGCCGCAAGTCTTTTTGCAAAACTGTTCTTCATGCCCGTGTCTTTCATAGCTTTCTCCTTTCGTATCTGTGTGTGTTTATAAGTCTGCCGTACCTGTCTTTATCATTTTCCTCTGCATCCGTCCAACACTTTTATGAGTTCAAGCGGTGCATCGATAACGGTGTGATCATAGGGAACATCTTTTTTAAAGCCAAAACCGTAGGTCACTCCGACAAAAGCCACTCCCGCTTCGGCAGCGCCGCTATAATCGTTCATGCTGTCACCCACAAGGACGGCTTCACGCTTTTCGCATTTGAAGAAGTCAACACATTTGCCCACCAGACTTGCCTTGCTGTTTTTGTCCGCAAGATCCATGCCGCACACCACATCGAAGTACTTGAAAATGCCCATTTCTTTCAGCATCTCTTTGGCAAATATCTCCGCTTTCAGTGTGGCTGCGCCGATCATGCAGCCCTTCGCTCTCAGTTCTTTCAGCAGTTCCTCAAAATCATCATATACCGAAGCCTTGTGTATGCCGACTTCCGCATACCTTTTGCGGTATACAGCCACTGCCTGCACCGCTTTTTCTTCTTCAAAGCCGAAGGTATTTATATATGTATTCAGCAGGTTCCCGCCGATAACGTTTCTCAGTTCCTGTTCGGGGACTTCCTCATGACCCATCGCATCCAGTGCGAACCTGTGCGCATCGATTATGCCCTCAGAGGTATCCGCAATAGTGCCGTCAAAGTCAAAGATCACTGATCTTATATTTTGTAGGGGTGATAAACTCATAATTAACTCCATTCAATGCCAGTGTAAGCTGTTTTGAGATGTCCTCATTTTTCTTCTTTGCAGTATCGTAATCCATAGTCTTCTTGAAGGAAGAAACTGCATAGTTTGATGATGAGTCCACATCAAAGCCGTCAAACCCGGCAAGATATATTTTTTTGACTCCTGCTTTCTTCAATATCCTTATCAGCATCGCGCCCGCGTTGTCGGAGGCATCGCCCTCTCCGAGAAGGGATGAATAATCAAACAGCAAAGCGGCATCGATCTCATTTGTAAGGTTAGAAGTCGCCAGCACCTTGCAGCTGTTATCAAAGCTGTTGGAACTGAGTCTCTTATAGTTCGAGATGAACAGCGCATCCACATCCATATCATCGGGGATGAAATTGGCAGAGATAGCGACCCTGTCGCTTTTCAGCTGTTCTATCGCGGATCTGTGCTTGATTATGCTGGCTCCGGGACCTATGATGATAGCTTCCCTGCCGCCGATAAAGCTTGTAAGCTCCTCATAGGAACCTCTGTCGTCCACATTGCAGTCCTGCATTCTCAGGTACAGGTCTTCTATCAGTGCGGGATCGTATTCATCACGTTTATCCTTGGGTATCAGGGAGATCATTTTCTCGATCTTTTCAACGCTCAGTGTCTCTTTGCGCATCAGATGTGCGGCATAATTGGGGTGGCACTTGGCTGTGGCGGACAAAAAGTACGGAAGATCGTAGCCCCACCTCTGACGGTCGTAGACAGGCATCAGATACTTATCCACGATATTCAGTATCGGGATGATGGAGTATCTCTGTTCGATGTTGTTGTTTATATAATCCGTGATAAGTTCGGTGGCGAGATTGCCCACACCGCGTCCCATGCCGTAGCAGGAGGAATCGATCAATATGTTCCTGTCCCGATTGAGCCTAATCATTTCCTGCGCATTGGAAAAGGACATCTGGAGATTGTTATGGGAATGGAAACCGAGTGCTATATTATTTGAAAGGTTATTGTCGATAAGGTAGAAGAACTTTCTCATCTCGTGCCTGTACATGACCCCCAGCGTATCCACCAGATAAAAGGCATAGGGGCTTATCTCGTTGACCTCTCCGATGAGTTTTATCAGCGAAGCATCATCGTAGGAAGCAGTCCCCACAGGCTGGATGCATACCTTATACCCCTTGTCTATCAGCTCTATCGCCGTTTGTTTCGCTTCGCTCCACTCGGTCTTTCTGAATGTGAGCCTGATTATATCAGCGGTATCCTCCGAACAGGGACATATCAACCCCGCCTTGTAATTGTGCTGCTCGATCATGACAGCATACAGTATATTCTTCTGCTTGGGATGAATGACCCCTGCAAGCTGTCCCATATCCGAATACACCGAAGAATCGGGATCATGGGCGACATCGCGGATAAATCCGCATTCGATGATATCTATGCACGCATTGCTCAGTTCACCGATTATCCCCGCTATCACATCACGCCCGAATTTCCAGTCATTGATGTATCCGCCGTCTCTGAGGGTGCAATCCAGTACTTTGATATTCTTCATTGTTCTGTTTCCTCATCCCGACGGTGATGCGGGTCATACCCGATAATTTTCATGTTAACGACCTCCCGAATACTTCCGAAAAAACTCCGGAGCTTTTTTCCTGCCGTAAAAGGCTATATGATCGATGCGCGGCGGTAATTAAAATTCTCTCTTTTAACAAAAGTGTTCCTAAGATAAATAAGGATCTACATTATCATAGCTTATTTTGTAACTTGTCCTTTTCTGTATCTACCGAAAAAAATACCGTCATCAACATATTTGTCAGCCTGAGATACCCACATCGGAAATTTTCCTGTTGCTACAGCAGTCTGTCCGTTAAGCATTCCTGTATGGAACGATATGTGGCGGAATTGTCTCAGTACCAGTTCCATTCTCGTATGTTCACAGTTTTCAGGACATTCATACAGCATCTCATCTGTGAGCGAACCAA
>NZ_CAMHRZ010000125.1 GCF_946187255.1 uncultured Ruminococcus sp. | reverse complement strand
ACTTTTTGTGAGCCTCACCCTCGGAGTCGTCACCGTCCGCCAGCAGTTCCTCAGCGATAGCCAGTGCTTTTTCGGCTTTCAGCATTGCGGATTTTTCCAGCAGGTCGTTCTTCCCCTTGCTGAGTTTATCCTCGTATACCGCCTTAGTCTTCTGTGCTGTCCTTTTCAGATCGGGATAAGCTGCTTTCAGCTCATCGTAGGACATATCCACCGCTTTGCCGAGAGTATCCGCAGTGTTCTGTGCAGCGGATATCCTGTCCTGTGCGTGGGATCGCAGTTCATCAAAGCGCCTGTTCACGCTTTCCTCAAATGCCGCTTTTGCGGCAGCACCCTTTTTTTCCACGCTTTTGCGGTAGTCCTCCGAGAATGGGTCTGTCTCATCCAGCCCCTCAAGATCCACGAACATCTCCGTATAGTAGTGCGTGTAGAATTCTTCCTCCCGAAGAAATACATTGCTCGCTATGGTACCGTCACCCGCTGTGGTGGCATCGCGTTCATAGCCAATGTACTGGGGTGAGGTCACTATACCCACAATGGTGAAGCTGTCACTGCAAAGAGTATCCGAAAGCTGCTTTTCGCTGTCCGTATCGGTAAAGGTCAGTGTCTCGCCTATCCTGAAAGTATCGGGGGAGGATATCTTTATCTCCACCGCACATTCGCCGTCCTTGTCGGGCAGCCGACCCTCCACCACATTCAGCTTGTTCATGAGATTGGGGCTGTCGTCGTCCAGGTTCGAGTTGAAGGATATGCATTTGAGTACTATGTTCTGCCCGTCGTGGGGGTAGAAAACGTCCTTTGAATACGCCGCGTGTGCTCCGCGTACATTCTCAGCCTGCTTTACAGCTTCAACGTCGGCGGAACGTACACCGATGGTGGAAGTCAGTTTCAGATCCATCAGGCGGTATTCCTCAAAGTAATCCGAAGCCGTGTCCACCATATCGGGCATAGTTGCCTTGACCCCCGAGAAAAAGCCGCATCCCAGTGCAGCTATCAGCAGCACCGAGAGGAACCGACCCGGAGTGCGCAGTATCTCGCGCACCGTATCTTTAAGAAGTGCAGCCGTCAACGACCTTTCCTCCTTTCGGGGTCAGTACTGCCGTTATCAGTTGGGGTCAACAAATCCCACCTTGTGGTATACCTTTGATATAACACGTCTGGATATCATCTGTGCCTTTTCAGCACCTTCGGTGTAGCACTGTTTCAGGTAAGCCTTGTCGTCCATCAGCTGTGTGAACTTTGTGCGTACAGGCTCCAGATGGTCAGCCACAGCTTCGCCCACAGCCAGCTTGAAATCGCCGTAACCCTTGCCTGCGAATTCCTTCTCGATATCCTCGAAACTGCTGCCTGTTACAACGCTGTATATGGTCATCAGGTTGTTGATGCCGTCCTTGCCCTCAGCATATCTCACTTCGGTCTCCGAATCGGTGACAGCTCTCTTGAACTTTCTTATGATAGTATCCTTGTCGTCAAGGATGAGTATGCAGGCATTGGGGTTCTCGTCCGACTTCGACATCTTCTTGGTGGGCTCCTGCAGGCTCATTACCTTTGCGCCCATCTTGGGTATGAAAGGCTCGGGCAGAGTGAAGAAATCGCCGTATTTCTGGTTGAACCTCTGGGCGATATTCCTTGCCAGCTCCAGATGCTGCTTCTGGTCTGCGCCGATGGGCACGAGATCGGCATTGTAAGCGAGTATATCCGCAGCCATAAGTACAGGATATGTGAACAGACCCGCATTGATATTATCAGCGTGCTTTGCCGACTTATCCTTGAACTGTGTCATTCTGGAAAGCTCACCGAACTGTGTGGAGCAGCCCAGCACCCAGCTCAGCTGAGGGTGATTGAAGTTGTGGCTCTGGAAGAAGAGTATGCTCTTTTCGGGATCCATGCCGCAGGCGATGAGCAGTGCGTAAGCCTGGAGAGAGTTCTTTCTCAGTGCCGCAGGCTCCTGTGTAACGGTGATGGAATGGAGGTCAGCCACCGCATAAACGCAGTTGAATTCCTCCTGCAAGGGACCCCAGTTCTTTACCGCACCGAGATAGTTGCCCAGTGTGAAGGTGCCCGTGGGCTGTATCATGCTGAGTATCAGCTTTTTGTCTTTTGAAAAATTGATCTGTGCCATTTGAATTAACTCCTTAACCTAAATAAATATATCTTAACCGAAGCCCTGTGTATACTTGTAAGTACCGCTGTAGCCGCTGTCGAGTATCATATCGATACCGTCCGACTGTACCATGCCGTACCTTTTGCTCACATCGATGGTGTGTATCTTCACATCCTCACCCACATAGCAGCCGTCAGCAAAATGGTATACCACAGGGAAGCAGTTGATGTTTTTTGATCTCATTATACTTACCAGCTGACCATAGTCGCCCATAGGATCCTTTGTATCATCGGTGCAGATTATGATCTTATCCAGCATACCGCTTTGCAGGAACTCGTCGCAGTTCATGTCCTTGTCCGTAAGCCGTCGGTTCATAGGTTCATCGAATATGACCCTTATGGGATCGCCGCCGTATATCTCGGAACATATATCGGTGATGTACCACTCTGTCTGCTCCCTGTATTTAGCCACCAGAAGATCGGAACCGAAGTTTTTGCCGTCCTCGCTGACTATCCTTATCTTCATGCCCGGATACTTGGAACACGTCGCATAGAAATCGCAGTATCCGCTGCTTCTTCCGAAAACGCCGCTGCCCTCGTGATCCTCCGCTTCTTTCAGCGTAACTCCGTAGGTGTTTTTTACTGCGGCAAGCGCCTTGCGTTTATGTGATGAGCTGTTTGCGCCGCAGCTGCAAAGCAGCATTACGGGTACCATCACGGCAGCCGAAAAAAATCTCTTCATGTTCATACCGTCACCTCGTATCCGTATAACTATTCTGAAGTGTCGGTATTTTCATCTTCGCTGTCGAAGTCGAACTCGGGCATCTCTATCTCCGGGAATGAATGATCCTCCACGGTAACAGTGAAGGGGTCTTTCTCTTCTTCCTTGCCGGTCCTGCTCATAAATTCCTCAAATGCTTCGTCGCCGTTCTCCGGCGGCTCGAGCGTGAAAGTCTCCGAGATGCCGCAGGTGATCCCGCAGGCAGTCGCACTTCTGTACGCCATAAGTGTTCCGTCAAATCTGTCGTCCAGAATACAGTAGAACTGATTAAGCTTCATTTCACATATACAGTCGAAAGAAACGAGCTCGTATAGTTCTTTCGTGCTTGTCAGGTATATGTCATCATCAAAATAATATACCGCAGGGTAGATATTTATGCCGCGCTCTCTCAGCAGGTTTATGAACCTCCTGTAATCCCCGAGAATATCGTCCGTATCATCGGTATAAAAACCTATATCGTTATAAGCTCCCGAAAGCAGTGCTTCTTCAATGGTAGTGTCATCGGTCAGATCTGCTGTGGTGTTTTCGGACAGGTAGTATTCCGTAATTATCTTATCTCCGCCGTATATCTCATTAGCGGCATCGGTCATGATCTGTATTGCCTGCTCCTCGTATTTGAGCAATATATAGTTATCGAAATATTCCTCGCCGTCATTGCTGAACACCACTATGTCCTTGCCGGGCAGATCGTCACAGCTTACGAGTATATTTACATACTCGCTGTGTCTGCCGAAAACGTCACCCGAACCGACCTGTGTATTTGAAGCCTTGAATGTGAACTTTGCGTCATACTTTTCGTTCATGTACGCAACAGCGTTATTTATATGGCTCTTGCTGTTATAACCGTCCTTGTTCCCGCAGCTGCACATCAGTGTCAGCGGAAGGAGGAGCGCTGTTATAAGACAGCAGCCCTGTAAAACTTTTTTCTTCATTGTGTGTCTCCGTTGATGTATTTGTTGTTTTCTTCTTATCAAACACCGAAGCCATAGCTTCGTCTAATTCTTCCACTGCCATATCAGCCTTGATGTCCGCCAGTATATCCTCAGCAGTCCTTGGCTTGTGTTCTTCGGCTATTATCTCATCTGCCGCTTTCATCAGGTCGGCTTTTTCACGATCTGTATTTTCCGGTTCCTCCGTCGGTGCTTCCGGAATATCGCTCCCGTATCCCCTGACCCTGAAATAATAAACCGTTCCCGCCGCGATAAACAGCAGCGGTGCGAACACGGCTATCAGCCTGACGGTGTCCCTTTGCACGAGCATACCCGCCAGCATCAGCATCAGCACCAGAGTCATATCAGAGGCTATCATGCAGAAGAAAGTCCTGAGAGCTTCCACAGCGGGGAGTCTGTCTCCCTGCTCGCCCTCAT
This sequence comes from uncultured Ruminococcus sp., assembly GCF_946187255.1. Classification (GTDB taxonomy): domain Bacteria; phylum Bacillota; class Clostridia; order Oscillospirales; family Ruminococcaceae; genus Hominimerdicola. Next base: position 5,344 of record NZ_CAMHRZ010000125.1, on the reverse strand, counting down.
CGAACATATCTATATCTTCCGCCTTCTGCACGAATGCTCCGCATACAGCCCCCGTGAGCAGTGCCATCGCAAGGTTTGCGATTATCAGCCACCTGTTCACGGTACCTCGGTCGAACATCAGCATTATGAGGTCGCCCGCCGCGCAGAATATAAGTCCTGCGCCGTTGAGCAGCGTCAATCCCAGCTGCAGTGGGGTAAGCGGTATCCTCTGTTTACTCACCGAACATTTCCTTTGACAGCTTTCCGAGCATCTCGCAGCCTGCCACGAGCTGTTCATCGGTGGGTGTTGAGAAGTTCAGTCTGAAGGATGTGGTGTGGTCGCTCTCGGATATCATGAATGCGTTTCCGGGAACTACTGCCACCTTGAACTCCTGTACGGCTCTTGTGCAGAATGCGGTCATATCGCAGTCATCGGGCAGTGTACACCATACAAACAGTCCGCCTTCGGGTCTTGTGAATTTGATCTTGGAAGAGAAGTTCTTCTCGATCTGCTCGATCATCAGATTGCACTTGTGGCGGTAGATGGCTCTCAGCTTTTCAAGATGCGCGTTCATATCGCACTGTGTCATGAACTTGTAAGCCAGCACCTGTGCCCATATATTGGTGTGAACGTCGTCCACCTGCTTGCATATGACCATCTTGTTCACTATCTCCTTCGGTGCGCTGATGTAGCCAACTCTTATACCGGGTGCCAGCACCTTTGAGAATGTCCTTGAGTAAGCAACTATGCCGTCCTTGTCCATAGACTTGATGGAAGGCACGTCCTCGCCTGTGAATCTCAGGTCGCCGTAGGGGTTGTCCTCCAGTATTATAGCCCCGTACTTCTTAGCCAGCTCGTAAGCGCCCTTTCTCTTTTCGAGAGAAGTGGTAAGACCTGTGGGGTTCTGGAAATTGCATATCAGGTATATCAGCTTTACCTTGCCTGTTTTCAGCACTTCTTCCAGTTCAGCAAGGTCGATGCCGTCCTCTTTGAGGGTGATGCCGCGCAGGTCAACGTTGTAGGACTTGAATGCATTCAGCGAGCCGATGAAGCTGGGAGCCTCACAGCAGAGTATATCACCGGGGTCGCAGAGAACCTTTGCCATCATAGCATTAGCCTGCTGTGCGCCGCTGACGATGATGAGCTCATCTCTGCCGGGCACGAACTCGCCCTTCTTTTCCAGCTCCTTTTTCAGCAGGTCGCGCAGGGGAGTATATCCCTCGGAGATGCTGTACTGGAGAGCGAGTATAGGATCCTCCTCGAATATCTCCTTGGATATGCGGGTGATCTCCTCTACGGGGAATGCCTCGGGTGCGGGGTTGCCTGCCGCCAGCGAGATAACGCCCGGCTCGGAGGTGAACTTGAGTATCTCTCTTATAGCCGATGCTTTGATATGTGAAACCTTTTCCGAAAATCTGTAATCCATGAAAAAAACCTCTTTTCAAAATAGTATGCATAAAGCTAAATTATATTATAACACATATTCTCACAAAAGTAAAGATATTGAGCAATAAAATGTACAGTCTCCCTCATTATGTCGGAATAATCCCCTTTTGCGAAAGCATCAGCGCACACAGCCCGATGTCCGGACACAGCCGCCGTAAGCAAAAATACGCAGATAAGATAATAAATTCATTAGTTTTACTTGAAATATTCGGAATAATGTGATATAATATATCAATAACCGAAAACGGATCTCAATAAGATATAGGAGGATCTACATGAAAGGAAATGCAATCAAACGCATAGTGGCTGCGGCTGTGGCTATAACTGTGGTGGGCACTAACCTGCCGTCCGGTATCGGTATAAACGGACTTATTGACGGCTTTACGCTGAAAGTAAACGCAGAGGGCGAGCATACTGACGCTGCTGCGGTATTCGGAGAGACCGAAGAATACGGACATTATCAGCTTTCAAGTCAGACCTACAAGCTGGGATCGGATATCACCACCGCTGCACGCATCGTTGTTCCCAACGGCGTATCGGCAGTAGTTGATCTTGACGGTCATACCATAAACAGAGGACTGAATGAATATACATCCGAGGGCAGTGTATTCTGCGTAGAAGAGGGCGGTTCGCTCACTGTTTTGAACGGTACTGTCAGGGGCGGTGCCGCAGATTTCGGCGGCGGCTTCCTGGTACGCGGCGAACTGGTACTTGAAAACGTGAACGTTACCGGGAACAAGGCTGAGGCTGCGGGCGGCGGTATCTTTATCGGCGGCGCAAAGGCTTCGGCAAAGCTGGTGGGCAGCTGCACAGTCAGCGGAAACTATGCTTCGGAAAACGGCAGCGGTATCTATGTTGAAGAGGAGTCACTGCTGGGCATCCAGGGCAAGCCCGTTATCGCTGACAATGAGGGCGGGAACGTGTATCTCCCCGAAGGCAGAAGGATAGATGTTACGGGTGCGCTGGAAGAGGGCACAAACGTATTTGTTACCTACTCCGACGAGGGCAGAGCGGCTCTTACAAATAATTACAGCAAGTACAATACATCGTCCCCCGAAGGCTTCTTCACCAATGAGCGCGGCGGTATCATGATGCTGAACGGTGATGAGGTATGGACAGCCTTTGAGTATGAGGCACGTTCATGGAACGAGAAGCAGAAAAAGTGCCTTACCGCTACCAAGACGGTATTTGAGTTCTCCGCATTTGACAATATGAATATCAGCGAGGACGATACCTATGATATTGCCAACGGCTGGTGCGTACTGAGACAGGACGTTCATCTTGACAAGCAGGTGCGCTGCTTCGGCAATGTGAATATACTGCTTTGTGACGGCGCTGCGCTTTACTGCGATAAGGGCATCGACTGCTCCGATGACAGCAAGCTGAGCATCTACGGTCAGCAGAACGATTCGGGCAAGCTGGAAAGCAAGGTCAAGGAAGGTGCGGCTATCGGCGCAGCACGCAAAGAGCATACCTGCGGCGAGATAAATATCTTCGGCGGCACTGTCAAGGCACAGAGCTCGGATGCGGCAGGCATCGGCGGCACCTACGAGGCTGCTGTGGAAAAGGATATAAATATCTACGGCGGAAAGATCACCGCACAGGGCGGCAAGGGCGCTGCGGGCATCGGTTCTGCTGAGAATATGAAGTCGGCTGTAAGGATATACGGCGGCGAAGTCAATGCGGCGGGCGGCACTCTTAGCGACAGCAAGGAGAAGACAGTCAGCGGCGCGGGCATAGGTTCGGGCAGCAAAAAGGCATTTGACGGCAAGGTCATAGTATACGGCGGTACAGTTTCCGCAGTGGGCGGCGACAACGCTTCGGGTATCGGCGCAGGCTTCAAGGGCAAGATGAACGGCGATATCAGGATACTGGGCGGCACCGTTACCGCAAAGGGCAAGGGTCTGAGCAACGGTATCGGCGCAGGTGAACGTGGCAGTGTTACAGGCAGCGTCACCGTTAACGGCGGCAAGGTGACAGCAGTCAGCGGCACCTCTAAGGATGCAAAGAAAGCCGCAGATATCCAGGCTATAGGCTATGCGGCAGGCATCAGCAAGCTGGTGCTGGGCAGCGGTGTGACCGTTTCTGTCAACAACACAAAGGCTATCGCCGCACAGAGGGTCGCAAAGATCGCTGAGGCTTACGCATCGGGCGAAACACCCGCTACCGTAGTTATCTCGGAATGCGACAAGCATGAGTACACCTACACTGTAGACCTCAAAGACAAGACCAAGCACATCGGTGAGTGCAAGTACTGCGGCGGTACTGTTACCGAAGCGCACACTCACAAGTCCGAAAAGGATAAATGCTCCGTTTGCGGATACACCGACGAGGATTCCGTATACACCCTGACTGTTGCAGTAAACAGCGGCAAGGAGGATTCCACCGAGAAGATAGGTGTGGTCAAGGACAAGAAGTATACCCTGCATGACTGCACAGTTGTTCCCGAGTACTATGTGTTCAAGGGCTGGAAGTTGGGTGAGGACACCAAGCTGAGACAGCCGGGCGAGGAGATAACAGTTACAGGTGATATCAAGATCACCGCTGAGTATGCTCCCGTGAACTACGCAGTGACTTATGAGCTGGGCAGCGGAACCAATGATGAGAAAAATCCTGTTGAGTATACTGCATTTGATGAGGATATCAAGCTGGCTGATGCATCGGGCGACACCGATTTCCTCGGCTGGTACGATAACGAGGAGTTCAAGGGCGAGCCTGTTTCCGTAATTAAGAAGGGCAGTCATGAAAATATAACTCTGTATGCTAAGTGGTCGGATACAAAGACCGCTGCAAAGGAAGAGGACAAGAAGGATGCCAAGTCCGCTGACAAGACGGATATATCCGCAGCGAAGATCACGATGGTTGAGAACACCGCCGATGTGGCTGAAGTTGTTCTCGGTGACAAGACCCTGAAAGCAGGGGAGGATTACACTGTATCCTACCTGGTCGGCACCGAGCAGATAAGCAAGCCCACTGTTCCCGGTACATTCACCGCAGTTATCAGCGGTGCGGGCAGCTACGAGGGCAAGGCTGAACAGAAATTCACGATAGCCGTTCAGGAGACCAAGACCGTGGAAGCTAAGTCAACGAAAGCTAAGTCCACAGACGTTGAGGAAACCAAGACAGCCGCAGCCGATGAGACGATGTTGGAGCTGGAAAGTGTGGATTATGAAGCTATCCAGAATCCGACTGTTACCTTTGAAAAGGGCAATGGCTGTGTCAAGCTGAACTGGGACGAGATCGAGGGCGTTAATAAGTATGCTGTGTGCCGTTATGTTGGCGGCAAGTGGCAGAAGTTTGAAGAGGGCTACGGCACTTCCTATGTTCTGAACGATCTCAAATCGGGAGTTGATTACAGGGTTGCGATCATTGCATTTGTCAATGGTCACTGGAAAACCGATTTCTCCAACGCGGTAACTGTTACTCCGAGAAAGACCAACAAGTATCCTCAGCTCACTGCCATGCTCAAGGGCGATAAATATGTTCTCACCTGGACGGAAGTTACCGGTGCAGAAAAATATGCTATAGCAGTTAATACAAATGGTGAATGGAGGATCGCAGAGGGTTCACTGAGCCCGACCACCTTTAAGTACACTACACCCAGACTCTGTCGCGGTGTTCACTACAAAGTGGCTGCTGTTGCAAAGGTCAACGGCGAATGGGATCTTTCAAGACTTACCAGCAAATGGGACTTTGAGCTTTACCTGAGTTGATAAAACCGTATAAATTATTTATCCGATCGTGCAAATGCGCGGTCGGATATTTTTGTATCTTTACAGAGCATGACAGTATCAAGCAGCAAAAAAAGGACCCGATGCCGAAGCATCGAGCCCTTTGAATATCATTGTATCAAGTTGTAAAGCCTTTAATTACTTAACAGTAACATAGAATGCATGCTTGAATACATCAGCGCTTACC
>NZ_CAMHRZ010000124.1 GCF_946187255.1 uncultured Ruminococcus sp. | reverse complement strand
TTGACCTGGTAGACAGCGGCTTCGCTGAGGAAGCAAGGTAATATTCGACTTTGATAAAGTGACAGGCTGTTCGTATGCATGAGCAGCCTGTTTTTATATAAGACAGCCTTTGGCGGATACGGGGCGCAAATGTTCAAAGGTTACAAAATAGTATCGGGGATGTAAAAAGAAGTTGTACTTCTTTGTGTATATTACACAACAAACCTTATAATTTTACAATAAGTTCACACATTCGGGCAAAAAATATGTTACAATTTGTAACATATCGGGGGGTAAGTGTAGACGCTCCCGCGTTGGTAAAAAGTTTTTTTGCATTTTCCACACTTTTTACTATAAAACACTTGCAAAATTCTTCGTTTTTTGTTATAATTATTGTAAGCGAATGTTCTGCCGAATTTGGCAGTATCGACCACGACAATAAATTGCAAGTAGAGGGGATCAAATTATGTCAAACAGATTATTTCAGAGCGTTGTTCATCAGATGCGTGATACTATCGACTGCGTTATAGGCGTTATCGATGAGACCGCAACAATAATAGCCTGCTCCGAGCTGGCGCAGGTAGGTACCACGAATGAGTTCGTGTCGCTGGATCTGGGAGATTCCCATGATATCTTCGTGCGCGACGGCTATACCTACAAGCCTTTTGGCGCACACATGAAGCCTGATTATGCAGTGTTCGTAGAGGGCACCGATGAGGTGGCTGCGAAGTATGCAAGCATACTCGCCATAACTCTTTCGAGCATAAAGCAGTACTACGACGAGAAGTACGACCGCAACAACTTCATCAAGAATGTTGTGCTGGATAACGTGCTGCCCGGTGATGTTCACGTCAAGGCGCGTGAGCTCCACTTCAGCTCCGATATCTCCAGAGTCGTTCTGCTCATCAGGATAGTATCTTCCAACGATGTATCCGCTTACGATGTTATACAGAACCTGTTCCCCGATAAGAATAAGGACTTCGTATTCAATATCACTGAGAGCGACATCGTACTTGTCAAGGAAGTTGCTGCGGGCGTGGAGACCAAGGATCTCGAGAAGCTGGCAAGAAGTATCTCCGATACTCTCTCCAGTGAGTTCTATACCAGAGTAAATGTCGGCATCGGTACCGTTATCGAGGGCGTGAGAGATCTCGCGCGTTCTTTCAAGGAGGCACAGGTGTCCCTTGAAGTCGGCAAGGTGTTCGACACAGACAAGAATATAGTTTCCTATGACGATCTGGGTATCGCAAGGCTGATATACCATCTGCCTACGACCCTGTGTGAGACTTTCCTGAAGGAAGTATTCAAGAAGGGCTCGATAGATTCTCTCGATCACGAGACACTGTTCACCATACAGAAGTTCTTCGAGAACAACCTGAACGTGTCCGAGACTTCGAGAAAGCTGTTCGTACACAGAAATACCCTTGTGTACAGATTGGAAAAGATCAAAAAACTCACCGGGCTCGACCTGAGAGAGTTTGACCATGCGATAATATTCAAGATCGCACTGATGGTGAAGAAGTATCTCTCCGCCAACCCCGTCAAATTCTAAGGAAAAGCCTGTGGGTACGGACGCTTGCGCTCGTAAACAATAAGGCGGTGTAAAATTTTGGTAGAGTTTCAGGACGTATCCGTCACCTATAATTCAAGCGGTGTCGATGCGCTAAACAAGATCAATCTGAAGATCAACGACGGCGATTTCGCTTTCGTGGTCGGACCCTCGGGTGCGGGTAAATCCACCCTTATCAAGCTGGTACTTAAAGAGATAGACGCGACCAGCGGAACAGTCCTGGTAAACGGCTTCAACCTGAAAAAACTGAGGAGGAGCAAGGTGCCTGCGCTGAGAAGGACTATCGGCGTGGTGTTCCAGGATTTCAGACTTATACCTACTATGACGGTATACGAGAACGTGGCATTCGTGCTGCGTGTGATAGATGCTCCCGCAAAGTATATAAGGAGCAGAGTGCCCTATGTTATCAGCCTTGTGGGTCTCTCCGACAAGGCAAAGTGTTACCCCACCGAGCTTTCGGGCGGTGAGCAGCAGCGTGTGGCTCTTGCAAGAGCACTGGTAAACGACCCGCAGCTGATAATCGCGGACGAGCCTACGGGTAATATCGACCCTGCACTTTCTTATGAGATAGTCGAGTTGCTGAAAGGCATCAACGAGTGCGGAACTACCATACTCATGGTAACTCACGAGCACGATCTGGTGCGCTATTTCGGCGGAAGGATAATCAATATCAACAAGGGTAATATTGATTTCGATGAGGTAATAGGAGGGTCGCAGAATGAAGGTTAGCAGCTTCCGTTACCTGATCCATCAGGGCGTAACGGGTATCTGGAAAAACAGGATGATGACATTCGCGTCGTTCTGTATACTGCTGGTAAGTCTGCTGATGGTAGGTCTGGCAAGCCTTACAGCTGTCAATCTTACCAGGATAATCAGCGGTATCGAGGATAAGAGTGAGGTCGTTGTGGTAATAAACGATAATGCGACGGCTGAAAATGAAAAAGAGCTGGAGGAACATCTGAAGGCTATACCCAATGTCAATTCCATAGTGCTCTACAGCAAGGAAGAGGCTTGGGAAGGTATGCTGGACAGCATGACCGAAGAGGAACGTGCATTCTTCAAGTATGCGGATGAGAACCCGCTGCCCGATACCTACCGTCTGACGGTAAAGGATATCGAGATAATGAGCGAGACCACAGCACAGATCGAGACACTGGATTTCGTTGATTCGACCCAGTCGCCTACCACATTTGCGGATGTGCTGATAAGCATAAGAAGGATATTCACTATACTTGCCACCGCAGTTGTGGCGGCACTGGTAGTGGTAAGCCTGGTAATAATCTCGAACACCACAAGGGCAAGCGTTTTTGCAAGACGTAAGGAAATAAATATAATGAAGTACGTCGGCGCAACTAATGCATTCATAAGGATACCTTTCTTCGTGGAGGGTATGATCGTGGGCGTGATCGCCGCTGCAGGCGCACTGTTCATGACCAAGTTCGCTTATGAGGGCGTATATAACATTTTCAGCGATGATTCGGTTATATGGGTCATCATGGGAATGAAGAAGCTCTATTCCTTTAAGGAACTGCTGTTCCCCGTAAGTATATCTTATCTTGCAGCAGGCGCTTTCATCGGTGCCATAGGCACTTCGATAAGCACGGGCAAGCACCTGAAGGTGTGAGCCAAAGATATTGACAAAATCAGGCAGGGGACGGGGTATGATCACGTTTTCTGCCTTTTTGTGTGAGACTTTAGGAGTATGAAGTCTTTGCCGTGTCTTTTTAGGGGAGGTTCGGCGGGACTTTTCAGTGGTCTCTATTATAAAATGACAAATTGTGTAAAAATTCTGCGGTATAATAAAGATACATAGAGCCGCAGCTTTGACGGAGGAATTTCAATGAACAAACTGACAGGCTTTAAGAGGGCTGTTGCGTGTACCGCAGCAGTGCTGATCTGCGCGTCTGTTTTTTCGGGAGCGGACAGCAGTGTAGTGAGAACAGAAACAGCTCACGCACATAGCGCAAAGCTCAAGGAGAACCAGGAGGCTATCTCCGAAGACAAGCAGAGCATACAGGACCTTATCGCCAAGCAGGAGGAACTCGATAAGAAGATCGAGGAGACCAAAGATGATATCGATGCCGAAGAGGAGAACAGGAAAGCCATCGAGGAGCAGATAATCACTGTACAGCAGACTATCATGACCCTCACGGATTCCATCTCCGCAACTCAGGACGATATCGCGGCGCTGGAGGAATCGATATCAGTCAAGGAGGTACAGGTAGAGGAAAAGCACGGACAGATCGTGGAGGGCGTAGGCGATTTCAAGGAAAGACTGAAAGCCATGTACGTCGCAGGTAACAATACCTATTCGGATATCATCATAGGCGCATCGGATTTCTATGATATGCTGATGAAGATGGAGCTGGTGAAGAGAGTAGCCGAGCATGATGATAAGATGATCGACGATCTTATAGTGCTGAAGGATCAGTATGAGGCTGAGGAAGCGGAGCTCAACTCCGAAAAGACCGAGCTTGAAAGCAAGCAGGCGGAGCTCCAGTCCCAGAAAGAGGCGCATGAGAAACAGCGCGACAAACTGCAGGTGCTGCTCAACGAGAGCCAGATAGCTCTGGAGGATATGAATGCCAACAAGGAGATCTATGAGAACAATCTGGCAATGATCGAGCAGGAAAAGGAACAGTTCCAGAAGCACCTGGACGATCTGTATATGCAGCGTATGCAGATCAATGCGGAGGCGAAGAAGAAGGCTGACGAGGAAAAGGCTCGTCAGGAGGAAGAGCGCAGGAAGGAAGAAGAGCGCAAAAAACAGGAAGAAGAAAGATTAAGGCAGGAAGAGGAAAAGCGTAAGCAGGAAGAGGAGAAAAAGCGTCAGGCGGAAGCAAAGAATGCTGCACAGCAGCAGGATAACTCCGACAACGGCGGTTCTTCGGATAACGGCGGCAGCGACAGCGGCAAGAGCGACAGCGGCAGCAGTGACAGCGGCAGCAGTGACAGCGGAAGCAGCAATGATTCCGGCAGCAGCGACAGCGGTTCGAGCAGCAGCGGTGATATCAGCAATAACGATAATTACGGCTATGTTCCGATATCCCAGTTCACATGGCCCGTTCCCGGACACAACAGGGTATCCTACCAGTTCGGCTGGAGAAATTCGGGCTCGCTGGTGGGCAACCACAAGGGTATCGACATCTACGACGGCAGTATCTACAACGCCGAGATAGTTGCGGCTGATTCGGGTACGGTAATAGATATGGCGAACACTTGTCCTCACGACTTCGGCAAGAACTATTCCTGCGGCTGCGGCGGCGGTTACGGAAGGTACTGCATCATCGATCACGGCAACGGCTACTGGACCCTTTACGGTCACGCCAACAATATCGTCGTATCGGTGGGACAGCACGTTGAACAAGGACAGGTCATCGGCTATGTAGGTTCCACAGGCCACTCCACGGGACCCCATACCCATTTTGAGGTACAGGTGCCCAGCAGCAGCGGCTGGGGAATGGTACAGGTAGACCCTGCGGATTATGTAAGCTACACTATGTGATGATCTCACTGAATGCACTTTCTTCTGTTTCTTGATATAAGGAGTGTAAAATGAACAAACACAAGGGCTTTATTAGACTTCTCTCACTGACGGCGGCACTGTGTGTGACGGTGTCGGTCATAGGGGGAGGGGAAGACCCCACAAAGGCGGAAGCCTATTATGACAGCGGCTACGACGGAGGATATGACTACGGCGGATACGGCTATGACGGCGGTTACGGTTACGACGGTGGTTACGGCTATGACGGCGGGTATGGCTATGACGGAGGCTACGGCTACGACGGAGGATACGGTTACGACGGCGGCTACGACAACGGCGGATATAACTACGACGGCGGTACGGGCTACGACAACGGAAGTACTGGCTACGACGGAAGTACGGGCTACGATAACGGCGGGTACAATTACGACGGAAGTACGGGCTATAACAACGACCAGCAGGGGAATACCCAGCAGACGGATGATTCCTCGTCGTCGGAGAACCCGACTTCACCCGATGATGTATACGAGCCGCTGACAGTTACCGATATCTCGGGCTATGCGGAAGCACTGAGGGATATAATCGGCAAGCAGTCGGAACTCAAGATAGAGATATCCGATGCGGACACCGCCCTGCGCGAGGAAGGCAAGATGCTCAAAAGCATCAAAAAGCGCACAGAGGAACTGGACAACGAGCTTTATATACTCAACAAGTCTATGGCTTCGCTGGAAGTACAGGTGGGCAGCAACAAGCGCGAGCTGGAAAGGATCAATTCGCAGATAGAGGACGGCACCGAGCGCCTGAAAAAAAGGCTGAGAGCGCTGTACCTTTCGGGTGCGGATTCCTATACCACCGTACTGCTGGAATCGGACAGCTTCTATGATATACTCATGCGCATGGAGCTCATCAAGCGCGTGGCGGCTCACGATGACAATATCATCGACGAGCTTTACGGTTTGCAGGAGCAGATCGAGATAAAGCAGGCTGACCTCGACGCACAGCAGGCGGAGCTGGACAAGCAGTACGCGCTGTTCGACTCGAAAAAGGCGAAGCTGGACGAGATATACAATTCCTCTGCACAGGCTAAGCTGCTTTTGCAGGAGAAGCAGAAGAAGCTGAAAGAGCAGGAAGCTCAGTTCAATCTGGAGAAGATAAGAGCTGCTGAAAGCCTTGGTACCGTACTGAAACAGCCCACGGGAAATACTTCCTTTGACGAGGAAGTGGCAGCGACTATGGTGCTGGCGGATGCAAGGCTGGAAGAACTGCACGAGGATATCAGAGAGCGCATCAAGAACGACGAGGAGATACCCGAGGATGAGCCCACCTATAACTTCGCATGGCCTGTACCCCAGTGCTATACGATAAACTCAGGCGTGGGCGCAAGGTGGGGTACCTACCATAAGGGTATAGATATCGGCGGCGATCACGGATATGAGATACACGCCAGCGAGACAGGCACGGTCATCATGACCAACACCACCTGCACTCACGACTACGGCAAATACGAATCCTGCGGCTGCGGCGGCGGATACGGCAACTACGTCATTATCGACCACGGCAATGATTTCATCACACTGTACGGTCATATGTGCGAGGTGCTGGTCGAGCCCGGCGACCAGGTGAAGCAGGGCGATATCATAGGGCTCATGGGCTCCACGGGCTATTCGACGGGAGACCATCTCCATTTCGAGATACGCTACGAGGGCTATGTGCTCAATCCCACATACTATGTGGATCTCACCATAGATACCGAACACGGCGGAAGCTCTTCACTCAGACGCAGCAGCAGCAATGATGCGGACACCATCAAGGTGACAGAGACCGACAAGAGCAAAAAGTCCGAGACCGTCAAGGTGGAGATACCCGATGACGAGAAGGACGAGAAGTCCGAAAAGGACAAGAGCGAAAGCTCGCAATAAAGCCTTTTAAGGGAACGGGATACCGTTCCCTTTTTTATGCCCGAAACAGGAGCTGTACAGGGCTGTTTTGCGGTGTTTCACACTAAAGCGGTGAAGTTGACGAAAATGACAAATCTGTTAATAATGGTGTTGACTTTAAGCGCGGGATATGTTATAATTATATAAATTTTTACTGCACCCAAAGCAGTAAAAAATCTTACCGAAGGAGGTAGTTCAATATGAAAATGACAGTCAGTCAGGCGATGGTGGAATGCTTGAAGGCGGAGGAGATAAAAGTCGTCTACGGTTACCCGGGCGCTGCTATATGTCCGTTTTACGACGCACTGCTTGACGCTGAAAAGGATATAAAACACGTTCTTGTAAGGCATGAGGCTAACGGAGGTCACGCAGCCAGCGGCTATGCCAGGATATCGGGCAAGCCCGCAGTCTGTATCGCGACTTCGGGACCCGGTGCGGTCAACCTCATCACAGCCATAGCTACGGCTTATGCTGATTCCATACCCCTGGTATGTATCACGGGTCAGGTCAATACCGACCAGATAGGCTCGGATGTTTTTCAGGAGGCTGATGTTACGGGCGCGGCTGAACCCTTTGTAAAGCACAGCTATCTCCTTAAAGACCCCGCTGACGTAGGCCGCGTGTTCAAGGAGGCTTTCTTCATCGCAGGCACGGGCAGACCGGGTCCTGTGCTGATAGATGTACCTATGGACGTTCAGAAGATGACGCTGGATTTCAAATATCCCAAAAAGTGCGAGATACGCAGCTACAAGCCCACAGGCAAGGGCAACTCTTTGCAGGTGAAGCGTGTCACCGAGGCACTGCGCACTGCGGAAAAGCCGCTTATATGTATCGGCGGCGGTGTGTTCGCGTCCAATGCGCAGGAAGAGATAGTGGAGCTTTCAAGAAAGCTGAATATACCCGTTATCACCACGATGATGGGCATATCCGTATTCTCCGATGACGACCCGCTTTTTGTGGGCATGATAGGTACCCACGGCATAAAGCTGGCAAATGATGCGGTGAATGCCTGCGATACCCTGTTCCTGGTAGGTGCGCGTGTGGGCGACCGTGCGGTCAAAACTCCGCTGGAACTGGAAAAGGATACAAAGATACTGCATATAGATATCGACCCCGCCGAGATAGGCAAGAACATAGGTGCGGATCTTCCGCTGGTAGGCGATGCGAAGACAGTGCTTCGCCAGATGCTGGATTACCTTGAAAAGCACCCCGAGGGCAATGCGGATCACACCGCATGGCTGAAGCATATCGATGAACAGCGTACTCACGAGGAATTTGCTAAGCCCGCCAAGGGCACCGTAAATCCCAAGGAGTTCATCAGCAAACTGGCAGAGCGTATGCCCGCCAATGTAAATATCTGCGCGGACGTTGGACAGAACCAGATATGGACCAGCAGATACCATTTTAAACAGGGCGGACGCTTCCTGACTTCGGGCGGTATGGGCACTATGGGTTATTCGCTGCCCTGCGCCATAGGTGCGCGCATGGCTGACGAGACACGCCCCACAGTGGCGATATGCGGTGACGGAGGCTTCCAGATGAATATGATGGAGCTGGCAACTGCGGTGCAGTACGGCGTTGACGTAAAGGTGATAGTATTCACCAACACCCGCCTGGGCATGGTAAGAGAATTGCAGACCAAGGGCTACAATGACAGACAGATGGCTGTATTCCTTGACGGTTCCCCCGATTTCGTCAAGCTGGCAGCAGCCTACGGTATACCCGCTGTCCGCGTAAAGGACGCAAAGAGTGCCGAAAAAGCCATAGACGAGCTGGCAGAGAGCAAGGGTATGCTGCTGTGCGAGGTCGTTGTGGATAAGGATTTCCCCACACTGTGAGAGGTGCGATATGCTGCATTACAGGATACTGAGCTACGGCAGTGACTACGACTGGGGACTGCTGGTCGATCTTATATCCCTGCGTGACAGGAATGAGATCGAAAGGCAGTTTGTCAGGCGGCTGAATGAGAATGAAACGGGTGAGCCCTACGCGGACGCACTTTCCGCCGCACTTATGAAAGAGCTGGACAACTCCGTGAGAGTGGGGGAGTACGCAGTGCTCACCCCGCGCGGAAAAGGCTGTATCACCTGCCTTTCGGACGATATCAGGTTCGGGCTGCTGGTGATAGATATGGGTATGCAGGGCAAGGCTGTAATAACCAAGCCCGGCGCTGTGAGCATGAAATTGCTGGACTGGCTCTCCCGTCACGGGGAGTATACCCTTGTGCTTACCGACAACGAGTGTGACTACTCCATGCGCGAGGTGCTGACGCTGGTCAGCAACGGCGCGGCGGATATAGAGTATGGCGGAGAGGTATTTTCGGCATACAGTATGAACGAATGTCTGGCAGCGCTGGCACCCCTGTTTGAGCGCAACAGCGGCAGGGAAAAGTACTAGTGGCGCGGAGACGGACGGCGCATTTTGTGTAATATATATGATAAGGGCACTTTATCTTACGTCACAGGCGCGTTTTACTGTGATAATTGACTAAATTCGCCTGTTCATCATATCACGAAAAATATTTAAAGAAATATCCATAATATGATAGTATAATAATTTAATGTGGGGTCGATACCCACCAAAAAACGGAGGTTATAAAATATGAAGCATACGATCTCAGTCCTCGTTGAGAACCACAGCGG
>NZ_CAMHRZ010000123.1 GCF_946187255.1 uncultured Ruminococcus sp. | reverse complement strand
TACTATATATATACCTTGCAATATAGTCGCCATCTCAACACTCCCAATAATTTCTATCAATATAACATCATCATCTCTGCATCACGCCATCATCTTGATGCAGATTTCTTTATATAGTTGAGATAGCAGTTATTGAATTCCTTGTATTTCCCCCTGGATATCACCGCCTTATGTCCGTTTGATAAGATTATACCCGTCTTATCATAGGAATTGATGTGTTCAAGATTTACTATATACGATCTGTTCGTCCTGAAAAATCCTCCCGAATCCAGTTCCTCTTCCAGCGCCGAAAGATTATAGGGATATCTGTAGGAGCCTTTATCTGTGATTATGTAGGTATAAACATTGTCCGCCTGAGCATATATTACTTCCTTTTCGTATACCACTATGCTCTCGTTGTACTCCTCGTCCTTGACTATCAGCCTGCGTTCGTTATTGAGCATCTCCAGCGCCGAATCCATAGCCTCAAACAGCTTGTCTCTGCTGACGGGCTTTACTATGAACCTGAATGCATTGTACTTCATGCTGTCAAAAACTATCTCAGAATAGCTGCTTACAAAAACCACTTTGGTCTCTATATTTTTCTGCCGTATACTCTTTATGGTATCCAGTCCGTTCAGATCATTCATCTGATGATCGAGAAAGATCATGTCAAAAACGGTCTTTGAAGACACCAGCTTCACGCCGTCCTCAAATTCGGTTATATCCAGGATAATATTATTCTCCGCTGAATATATATTAAGCAGCTCTATGATCTCATCCCGATACACTTTTTCGTCATCACAAACTGCGATCTTCATTATAACACCTCTCTGTACCGATCAATTAACTATACATATTATCTTAATTTATTCACTTGCAAAATCGATGTATTATATATTATATATCATATTGCCTGAAAAATCAATAGTTTTTTCGCTTTTACAAGATTATTATCCATTTTTCTGAACCGCTCATCCTATTTCCTCCACTATTCATGATCGGTGTTTATTTTTATGTATACGGCAACCGGATAATTAACTATTTGTTAACTAGATCAATGCACATTAATCCGATAATAATTTCTATAAATTTACATCTTCAAATCAGCAAACGAACGAAAAAATACAGGACAGGGAGAGTCTCCTTGTCCTGTATCTTTGTATCAAATCATGTATGTATTTCATTCCCTGATGATATTCCCGAAATAGGATATATGCGTGAAGAAATCCTCTATGTTCAGCCAAACGATATGGCGTATTCCGCCTTCATCCGTATATATTACCTTTCCCTCGTAAATATCTCCCTGTGCATTCCATGAGATCAGCTGCCACTGCGCATCCTCCGCATCAATATCAGCACAGGTACACATGGTACCATAGTCTTCAAGCGGTTGCTCCGTTCTGTATGCGGGCAGTACCTCTGCCAGCTGCTTGAAACCTATGACCTCCAGCACTTCCACCTTTATCCACCCGTTGTAGTCATCGGCAGCTATTATCTCTTTAAACCGGCATTTTACAACCGCCGAACCCTCAAACTGATCCGCTGTCTCAAAGCTGTCAAGGTAAGCCGATACGGGCATATAGTCCATGTAGAACTCATTGCCTGTCTCCTCCTCAAAAGGCAGCTTTACCCTTACTGTCCGTATCTCCCCCACCTTCGGCATATTATCACTGCCCAGCTTTGTGACCTCATCGGTGATACGCCAGCGTTCCTGCGACAAAGGCGGTACATCATCGGTAAAGTCCGACCACTCCATATCGGGATAGCTCCAGCCCGAAAAGCCTGTGGGGACAGTTCTGTTAAGATCGTGATAGCTGTTGCAGCAGCTGCATCTGAATTTAAGCACTGACATATCCGCACCTCCGTTTATGCAGATATCATAGCACATAACCTCTGAAAAGTCAATCGCACCGAAGAATTGACAAAGCTTAAATATTGATAAAAAGCAGTGAAAAGTTCAGATTATCCTCTAGCATATCGCTTTAAAATGTGATATAATGGAAAAGCGGTATTATACGCAAATCTATAAAAAAGGAGTCTTTCCATGTCAAACACTTTTATCGTCATACCAATAACGATCATTGCCTATCTTGTCATGATGATCGTCATCGGTATTCTCTTCTCGAAGAAAAACAATAACGTCAGCGACTTCTACTTAGGCGGAAGAAAGCTGGGACCCCTTGTTACGGCAATGAGCGCTGAAGCATCGGATATGAGCAGCTGGCTGCTTATGGGTCTTCCCGGAGTTGCCTACGCCTGCGGAGGTGCCGAAGCCAGCTGGACAGCCATCGGTCTTGCGGTGGGCACTTATCTCAACTGGCTTTTCGTGGCAAAGCGCCTGCGTGTGTACAGCCAGAAGGTGGGGGCTATCACTGTTCCCGATTTCTTCTCGAACCGCTACCACGACAAGAACAAGGTGCTTATGGGCATCACGGCATTGATAATACTGATATTCTTTGTTCCCTACACCGCATCGGGCTTCTCGGCTTGCGGCAAGCTGTTTTCCACCATATTTGAATGGGATTATCACACAGCCATGATCATCAGTGCGGTGGTAATAATCGCTTATACCTGCTCCGGCGGCTTCCTTGCAGCCAGCTTCACCGACCTGATACAGTCCATCGTAATGACAGTGGCACTCATCAGCATAATAGTATTCGGCGTATCAAAGGCAGGCGGCATCGATGCGATAATAGACAATGCAAGATCCATCGACGGCTATCTTTCACTTACACAGTCCCACAACCCCGATACCAACAGCGCCGATCCCTACGGCTTCCTGACGATAGTTTCCACAATGGCATGGGGACTCGGATACTTCGGTATGCCCCACATAATACTCCGTTTTATGGCTATCGAGGACAAGAACAAGGTCAAGACTTCCCGCCGCATCGCATCCGTATGGGTAGTCATCTCAATGGCAGTTGCGATATTCATTGGTTTCATCGGCAACCTGCTCACAAAGCAGAATGTTATTGAAGAGCTTGCGGGTCCCGAAAAGGAAAAGGTCATCATCAAGACTGCCCTCTTTATGAGTGAGAACGGTCTGTTTCTGGCGATAGTTGCGGGTCTTGTATTCGCGGGCATACTTGCCTGTACAATGTCCACCTCCGATTCTCAGCTGCTGGCGGCATCATCGAGTATGTCCGAGAATATCCTCAAGGGTGTATTCAAGGTGAAGCTGGACGAGAAAAAGTCCATGCTCACTGCAAGAGCCGTTCTTGTTATCATTGCAGTTCTCGGCGTTATCATCGCATGGGATGAGCAGAGCTCCGTATTCGAGGTCGTATCCTTTGCGTGGGCAGGCTTTGGCGCTACCTTTGGTCCCGTAATGCTCGCGGCACTTTTCTGGAAGCGTTCCAACAAGGCAGGCGCAGTTGCGGGAATGCTCGCAGGCGGCGTAATGGTATTCCTTTGGAAGTTTGTAATAGCAAAACTCGGCGGTGTTTTTGCCATATACGAGCTGCTCCCCGCATTCCTGACAGCATTCATCGCGATAGTGATAGTATCGCTTGCCACCGCAGCCCCCGAAAATGAGATCACCGAAGAATTTGACTCGGTAGCGGCTGAGGTACATCAGTAATACATATATATAATGAAAGACAGATGCTTCATCGATGTGAAGTATCTGTCTTTTTTGCTGTCTATCTATCCATCCGCTTTTCAAACCTGAACATACCGTCGGAAAACTGCTCATCAAGCTGTTCGGACATATCAGGATCGTTCGGGTCGGGGTGGTGGCTGTTATAGAACTCAACTATATGAAATCCACAGCGGTTCACATAAAAGTGGATATTGCGCTTTTCAAAATAGGGCGTTACAGTCTCCCACACTTTCACTTCCGGGTGGAGCTTTTCCACCTCGCACCATGCCGCATATCCTATACCCTTGCTGTGTACTTCAGGCGAAACAAAAAGTATCTCCAGTTCACCGCGTTCACCCTCAACTTTGATGATAACACCGCCGACAGGTTTACCGTCCTGCATAATGCGGTAGGCTTCACCGCTGTCGATAGATTGTTCGATAGTCTCACGGGAAATTATCTGCCCGTCCTCTTCAAAATGGTCGTCACGCAGACCAAATTCTTCCAGTGCGCCGTAATTGAAGGCTTCCTGATTGTCCTTTATAAATTGCTCTCTGTCCCGCTGTTCAAGGGGGCGAAGTTCTGTCATGTTTATCTCCTCTTCCGCCTGAATACATAAATATCCGGCTCCATACCGCCGTAAATATAATTTCCCATCTTCCATTCCATAAACAGGTATTCTTTACCGTTTATCTCTTTTATATAGTATCCCGCCGCAGTCGTTCTGTGCAGGTTAAGGACATATCCCTTTGTCCACTTGTCCTGCCATGATGTATCCATGTACGACTGTACAAGCCTACCGTCGGGGAAGAATTCCACTGATCTGAGATAAAGGTCATGGGCTGTCTCTTCTTCGTTGAACTCCGCTCCCGCGTAAAAAAAAGCCACCGATCTCCATTTCCCCAATACCCTGTCATCCGCAGCAAAGGGCATATCTATATCATCATGCCGACCCAGAGTCTCTCTGTTATAGCGAATGTCATCGCGCTTTATAAAGACTTCGGTCTTGTCCTCAAAATGCAGGAACAGATACCGTTCATCATCTATGACCTTTATCTCATAGTTATACGGATGTATCGGATCGTCACCGCCGTAAGATATAAGCAGCACGCCCTTTGTCCAGCCCTCAAATATCCAGTAGGGCTCGCCGTCGGGAAGAAAATAAAGGGTATGATATTCGCCGCTGATATCATTCAGGTCAGTCACCGAAACAGCCGAAGGGTCTTCTGTCCACCCGATATTATCCCATTTGCCGATAACGGCTTCATCATTTATAAACTCCATTCCGTTTGCTATATCCATATATTTTCCTTCCTGTAACACGCCGCTATACCTTTATAATAAATGCTTTTGTATAGCCCTCATCATCCGAAACTACCATTACCTCACCGCCGTGACGCTCGATCACCCGCTTTGTCACCGCCAGCCCCAAGCCGGTCCCGTGACCGACTGTTCTTGCGGTATTTTCGGTAACAAAGGGCTCGAAGATATCCGCGCCATCGGGCAGAGGTTCGCCGCTGTCGGCTATCCTTATCTCGGCTTTTCCGCCTTTTTCCGAAACTGATATCTTTGCTCTGATACCGTCGGGATTGTGCTTGTAGATATTCACGATAAGGTTCGTGACCGCCCTTTTTAGCTCGTTCCTGTCGGCGTTTATCATTATGGCTGTTTCGGGGATATCTATATCGACCTCAATGCCGTGATCTTCAAGCTCGCAGTAATTCTCGGCAATTATCTCACGCACCAACGCGCATATATCGACCTCTGCAAACGCGGGCGTGTAGCCCTCTGTTCCCAGCTTTGCGTAGTCGAAAAGGGTATCCACCATAGCGTTCATGCTGTTTGATTTGCGGTAGATTATATCGAATATCTCCTGCTGTTCTTCGGGGCGTATCTTGCCGTCCGAAAGTGCCTTTGCAAACCCATGCACCGATGTCATGGGCGTTTTCAGGTCGTGGGCGACAGCGGCGTAGATAAGGTCTTTTTCCCGCTGCTGCCTTTCGTTCTCTTTTTTGAAGGCTTTCCTCGTCAGCAGGAAGAACACAAAGCCGCTCGCCGCATAGATGAAGATATCTCCGAACAGCAGCAAAGCAGCAAGTATTACTGCCATGTGCTCATTTTTTTCAATGGCAGCAGGCGCAAAGTGGTCGAATATCGCTTCCGCCGCATCGCTCAGTATCCCCGCGATGAACGTTATAACAAGGAACCGTATGACCGTCTTTCTTGCCAGCTTTGCCATACTGCTTTTTTTCGCTTTATGCTTCAAACCGATACCCCAATCCTCTTATGGTCTTGATATGTTCAGCGCCAACTTTGTCACGCAGGCGGCTGATTATCACGCGGATGGTATTGTCATCCACCGCACCGTCATCATACCACGCACTTTCGTATATCTGCTCTTTCGTGAACACCCTTTTGGGCTGTGACATCAGCAGCTCCAGCACCTTGAATTCCGCTTTGGTGAGCTCACAGCTCTCACCGCCGTGAATGAATATACACTTATCAAGATCAAGGCTCATATCCCCCACCGTGATGATACTTTTTGTATGTGCCTGCGGTGAAGTCACATTCAGCCTGCGCAGCTGTGCCCTTACCTTTGCGGCGACTTCCAGCGGTTCAAAGGGCTTTGTGATATAGTCGTCCGCCCCCAGGTCTATGCCAAGCACTCTGTCCGAAAGGGTTATCTTCGCGGATATCACCATGACGGGGATATATCTCTCCTGCTGACGTATCTTCTTTATCACCTGATAGCCGTCTATCTTCGGCATCATGATATCAACAAGGGCTAAGTCGATATCCTTCTTTTCAAGGATATCCAGCGCCTTTGCACCGTCATTTGCTTCAAATACTGTGACACCGTCTGTCTCAAGGTATATTTTCAGGAGCTTGACTATCTCCTTTTCGTCATCGGCAATAAGTATATTCGGCATCAACTCACGTCCTTACAGTTTCCAAAAGCAGTAAATCTGCATCGCGGCGATAAATACGGTGTATGCGATACACAGCGCCGCCCATATATACTGCTTGATCTTTGTGCGTGTCTTCACGTCACCATTGAAAGTATTATAGCACAGAACGCCGCCGTTTGCAAGGGATACAACAGCAAGGAGAGCCGCCAGAACTGCGGATACAGCCACGAATTTCGTGGATGTGGTGCCCATTATCAGAAGGAACAGCGCAAATATCACACCCGATACACCGTAAATGGTCTGCTGAGAAAGTATCTGCTTGTCCGCCGCTGTATATCTCTTATCGGACTTGCGTATCTTTCTTACTGCAAGAACAATGAGCTTTACTATCAGCGTTAACAGGCAGGCAACACCGAACAGCATAAAACCGTAGGCTGAAACAGTCGGCAGTATGCCCGTACTGCTGCGGGTATTGTCCATACTGCCCAACTCAAAAACGCCGTCCTTGATGTAAACGAACATCTCTCTGCCGTCGTCCTTGAAGATGTACTGATGAGGTGCAACAGGCACGAATTCTATGCCGTCCATAAAGGAATATCCGAGTATACTCAATGAATAGGAGCCGTCATCATTTCTGCTGATCGGAAATACCATTGCCATATACCTGCTTGCCATCGCCGCACCCTCCGCGATGCCGCGTTTGGCGTAATATACGCCGCTTATATCCTCATCATCACCGTTATAGCCGCCGTAGCCCTCTCTGTCGCTGAGATGACCGTAGAGCAGAACAGGTATGCCGCTGCAAAAGGCAGTCTCACCCGCTTCATTGGTCAGCACCGCCACACCAAGACCGCTTACGGGGTCAAATTCAAGTTCAGCCGTACAGCCGCCTGTGTTGCCGCCGTGACCCAGAGTCTCCACCTTGTATTCCTGCGTCCACAGTCCGTGACAGTTTTTGGCAACATCGGTATCACCGAAGTATGATGTAGCTTTGAACATCTCGTCGCGGGTGCTGTCATTCTCAAACAGCGGGCAGTCCTCTGCCACAAATGCCTGTCCGAATTTTGATATATCTTCAAGGGTGCTCATGCACGCACCCGCAGGAAAAAGCTGTACCGCATAGCGGCACTCGCCGTGATCCTCGTTGTATTCTTCCTTCGCATATCGTTCGTAGCATTTAAGCTCACGGCGCTTTTCCGCCACCCATTCGTTGTCCTTCTGCTGCGGTTCAATGGAAGAATGCTTCATACCCAGCGGCTCAAAGATATTCTCGTTGACGTAGGTCACATAGTCGATGCCGCCTGTCTGCTCAACGATGTATGCCGCCAGTGCGGTGCTCCAGTTGGAATAAGCAGTATACTCCCCCACATGATAAGCCTGATAACACTCGCAGGCTTTCACCGCAGCTTCAAGCGTATCGTAAACATCGTCGGGAGCAGCCTCCTGGTTTTCATAAAAGCTCTCCTGAAACCCCGCATTATGGCTCATCAGGTTTATCATGGTGATCTTCTCATCGGGGTATTTCAGTTTGGTGAGAAATCCATCTGGCAGGTACTCGCGGATATCCGCATCAAGATCGATATTCCCCCTCTCCCACTGCTGCATGACGGAAGTCCACACAAGCATTTTTGAAGTGCTGCCCCATTCGTAGACTGTCTCCTCATCGGCGGGAACAGAGTTCTCAATGTCCGCAAAGCCGTAATAGCCGTCATACACAATGCCCTCCCTGTCGAATACACTTACCGCACAGGAAGCCAGTCCCGCTTCACGTTCTTTGATGTAGCTGTCGATACTGCTGCCGATCGCGCTGTACGCAATGCCCGATGGTGTGGCTTTTTCTGTGTTCTCAGCTGCTGCCGAAAGACCCGACCCGAACTGTGCAAATGAAATGATGACCGCCGTTAATGCCGATATGATCTTTTTCATGATATTATCCCCTTTCAAGGCGCTGTTTTATCTTACAGTCACATATTACTCCCCTACCCTTACCTGAAGCATCGAATTGTATTAACCGAACATTAAATTTACACCCCAAATGCGGGACTGCCAATATATGCTCCGTATATTTTTATCTATTTTTATCAAAAACTATTGAAAATTAATGTAAATTATGTTATAATCGTTTAAAGGTAAAATTATCCACACCGCTTTCAGCGGGCAGAAAGGAAGTGTATGATATGAGCGGACAGTTATGCAGACAATGCGGCGAAGAACTGCGTCCCGGAGCAAGGTTCTGCCACAGGTGCAGAACGGCTGTAAGCGCACAGCCGATGCAGAACACACAGCCTGCACAGAATTGGCAGCCTGTGCGGAACGGACAGCCTGCGCAGAATGACCGACAGTCAAATATGCGAAATATGGCTGTGAATACGGCAACACAGCTGCCGGGACTGATAAACAGGGTCGCGGCTTCACCGCAAAAGGGCGAGAGCGAATTCGCCATACCGCAGGCAGGCGGGAATGCGGCTGCCTCCGTGACTAAGGTGCTGTCTCCGCTGAGTGCGATATTCAGCGGTTTCGGCAGGTTCTTCGGCGGTATAAAGAACGCCTTCCGCTCACCGAAAGCCTTCATCGCTGCGGTCATCATGTTCGCCAGCTGGTTCTTCGTGGCATGGGCGCAGAAACACGGCAAGACAAACACCCTGACAGACCTGCTGGGAAAATTCACCTACGCCGATGGTCAGCAGCGACGCGGCTTAGGGGCTTTCTGGGGGCTGTTCGGGATGGGTACGGTATCGGCGGCTTACGGCTCGCTGCTTTGCGGCGGTGCGGGCAGGATGGTCAGCGGCGGAAAAGCCATGTTCAGCAAAGGCTTCGGGTTCGGCTCAATGCTTTGCGGAGTTGGCTGTGCGGCATTCGCCTATAAACTATTCACAGGCGGTCAGCCCAACGGTATGGCTGTTGCGGTCAGCGGCATAGTGCTGGCAGTGCAGGCGGCGGGCATGAACAGCGGCTATCTTCACGGGATAGGTGCGGCGTTCTCGAAGTTCAAGGGCAGCGGCGGGCGCACCTCTGTGGCTGAGGGAAGATATTCGGGCTTTTTCATCGGCATGACTGCGGGCTATGCGGCAGCGGCAGCGCTGTCATACAAGGTGCAGTACTCCTATATGATACCTCTGGCAGTGATAATACTGGGTATGGTGATAAATCTTATCATC
>NZ_CAMHRZ010000122.1 GCF_946187255.1 uncultured Ruminococcus sp. | reverse complement strand
CGCCGTGAGAGGGCGACGTCTTAACCTCTTGACCAACGGGCCATAATTATACGGGAGATAAGATTTGGTGGCGGTAACTGGATTTGAACCGGTGACACCCTGGGTATGAACCAAGTGCTCTAGCCAACTGAGCTATACCGCCGTTTGTTTATCTCCCGTAACGACTTAATTATTATACATCATTTTTCGGGGTTTGTCAATAGGTTTTTGGCGCAATTTTCATCTTTGTGATATATTACAATTTAACTATGCATTTAACGATAGTTAATGGCGATAATGCTGCATTTTACAACGTTTTTTCGCGTTTTCTGACTGTTTTTTCCCCTTTTCTCACCATAAAATACAGTGTGATCAGCAAAATTTCCATCTGCAAATTAATGACACTTCCCTTTCAGCGAAGAAAAAACAGTCCGAGCTGTTCACTTTGGTGTGCGAAGGCTGCTGAATATAATTGTAAATTTTTTGTTACTTTTCAAAAAAATGCGCCACTCTCGACATACTCTATCATGCCGAATGTGATCATTGATTTTTTCAACAGTTCTGATCAGTGTATCTCTGCAAAAAAATGTTTGTAAACATTTGGCACTTCCCTTTCCGCAAAAAAGCCCCCGCACTTTCCTTTCGGCGTGCGGGGGTGTATTTCTCTATTACAGTCGGATATTACTTTTCAAGAATTACAGTACCGTCCTCTGCGTACTCGATTATGCCATCGGAGTCAGCGTCGATATTCTCCTCCTGCTCATAGGTAGCGCCGCCGGGAATTGCGCCTTCGGGGATGGCGATGACGTTGCCTGCGTCGTCCTCGAATACGATGTCGGCAATGTAGAAGTCGATATCGCTCTTGACTACCCAGCTCATAACAGTGAGATAGTTTGTCTCGTACTCATGGTTGAACTTAGCCTTCTCCTTGATGCCTATCCTTGCGTTGGTGACACAGTGCGCCCACTGGTTGCACCAGCCCTCGCCCATGTCGGAAGCCATATCAAAGGTCGCCATATTGCCGTTCCAGTTGCCGTTGTTGTTGGTACCCATAGCTCCGCCGTACCATGCAACAGTCACAGGTCCCATACCCTCGTCGTATACTGCCTGCTCGCGGGCGATAGCCACCAGCTCTACCTTGATGTTGAAGATGTTGTCCATCAGCTCGGGCTGAGCCGCGAACAGCTTGTTCATATCCACCTTGATCTTCAGCACCTTGTGTCCGTTGTTCTCCTCGTCAGCGGTATCGTAGATCACCTCATTGCATTTCAGCATGGGAACGCCTGCCACATCCTGTACGGAGAATTCGATCTGAGCCTCATCGCCGTCGTAGCCTGCCTCACCGGGCTTAACGTCGTCCGTGCCCTCATAGAAGGTGGATATGATACCTGTGATGTCGCTGTCAGGCTGGAAGGTCACAGAGGCGTTGTCATAGTCCTCCAGAGCGTCCTTGATACCCGACAGGGGCTTCCAGTTGGAATTGTCTACAACGGGCGCTGCGTCCTCCTCAGCGGTGGTCTCAGCGGGCTCCTCAGTGTCTTCGGGTGCTGTGGTCTCTGCGGGTGCTTCGGTCTCTGCCGCAGTGGTGGTGGTAGTCTCCTCAGCCTTTGAGGAAGTGTTGTTTCCGCTGTCTCCGCAGGAAGCGAAAGTCACAGCAGCCATAGTCAGTGCAAGCGTCATAGCAAGTAGCTTTTTCATAGTATATCCTCCATTAAAATATCAATATCGGGGAGTTTCCCCCGATTTTTGTCACTATTGTATTATAGCACTTCGGATGTATTATTTCAATGTTACATTTGCACAATAATCCCCTTTATCTAAGCCGATCTCACAAGGATAACGATTACAATATGAACAAACAAAGACCCCCGCGTGAGCGAGGGTCAATAAAGTTTCAGATATTGCTATATATTACTTTCTCTTGGAAACAACAGCAACAGCGCCTGCCAGTGCCAGACCTGCCAGTGCGATACCTGCGGTAGCACCTGTTGCAGTGTTGGTGTTGTCGGAAGCTGCGGAAGAAGTAGCAGCTGCTGCGGAAGAAGTGCCTGTTGTTGTGGTAGTAGTCTTGGTGGTAGTTGTGGTGGAAGCCTTGCTGCTGTCAGCCTTGCTGGAATCAGCCTTGCTCTCATCAGCCTTGCTGGAATCAGCCTTTGACTCATCCTTGCTGGAGTCAGACTTGCTCTCATCAGCCTTGCTCTCGTCAGCGGGCTGCTCAGCCTGTACCTCAGAGAACCACTTAACGTCCTGATCAAAGTCGATAGAAGTGATCTTCATACCATTGTTGCCCACCTGGAAAACGATACCGTCGAAGCCTTCCTCAGCGGTAGCATTATCGTAGATAGTATTAACGACATCAACAGGAACAGTAAATGTAACGCTGCTTACCTCAGAATTATCAACGTGCAGCCAGCCGTCGTTCTGCCATGAATAATCAACGAAATTACCGTCAACGTTCAGGCGGCGTCCGTCATCGTCGGAATCAGAGCTCGACTCTGTCCAGCCCTCGGGAGCTGCGTCAGCAAACAGGGGGTTCCAGCCATCAGCATAACCGGGCTTGAATGCGCACCACTTCTCAGTAGAACCCTTCTCGGTCCACTCAAAGTTAACAGTAACGGTCAGAGCCTGATCTCTTGTCAGAGAGCCGCCCCAGACAATATCGTTATCCTCTTTGCCCTCGGCATTTGTGTACTTTGCAAAGCCGTCCCATTCCTTGTCGCTGGGATTTGCAACTGTAAGAGTATTTGCGCTTGCGCTGACAGCCATTACAGAAGCAATTGCCATTGCGGACATACCTGCGATGATCTTAGAAATTCTCATTATGATCTCCTCCAAATTTCATTATATTCCGGAATACCTTATATAAGTTAAATTCCTAGTTTTCAGTATATCAACATTTTACTGAAAAGTCAAGTATTTTAAGCAAGAAAAATCTGTCTGACGGCAAAAATTATCACAAACTTTTCACAGACATTTTGTGCAATATCTATGGAAATCGATTACACAGCGATTACAGAGTGTGCTATCTCGCTGTAAAAAACGGCAGAAGATCATTTTCTTCCGCCGTTTTGAAATTATTGTATATCCGTCAGTGAGCCGTCACATCAATGTGCTACTACATTCGAGAATGCAACGCCGACTTTTTTGCCCTCGTAGGTCGCTTCATAGGTAAAGGTCTGTCCTCTTACCTCAACTCCGCCCTGGGTATCGATGGCAAGCGTAGCAACGGGCTTCTTTTCAAGATAAAGCTCCTTTATCTTTCCGGGATAATTGTTGTCATACACTCTCAGTATGTACTTGCGGTGACAGTTGGAATCCCTTATGAGACCTATGGTATTTATAGTATGGGTATCATCTATCGTTGTTACCACAGGCACACCGAGACTCAGCTGTCTTTGCAGCTCGATGAAGCCATCATCGCCGTTGTTCAGGTTGAACTCGAACTCAGCATCGTCCCACTGCAGAACATTGAGCCTGTACAGCGCCGCACAAAGCTGTGCATCTCCTGCGCTGTAGCCTTTGGTTATCCTTTCGGTGCCCTCCGCCACATTGAGGTTCAGCAATTCCACGTTCGACCACAGCATATTCACGCCGTCCAGCTTGCGCTTGGTTATCGCCCAGCCTTTGTTCTCGCAGTCCATGCGGTAATTCTTCTTTACCTGCAATGTGCTGCCCTCAGAGGTATAATCAAGGTACTCGGTCACATCCGCGTACTTGTTGTACATGACATCGGGCATTATGGAGCTGAGGGCTTTCCTGTCCTCATACGCTTTGCCCATATCGGTGCCCTGCAAATTATAACCCGCGGCACCCACCTTCTGCGTGGAGGGGTCGCCCGGGTCAATATCACCCAGCACTGTCTGCACGTTGCCGAGATACCAGTCTCTCGCCATTACCGCCATACCGAAATCCACACTGGCGGTGGTGGTAGTCCTGAAATTCTTGAATGCAAAGCCGTTCCTTGCAGGCTCAAAGCCCGTATTGTAAAGGGAGTATCCCGATACCTCGTCGCTGGAATCGGAATAGGTGACTATATCGTAATTCAGCGTAGTCACTATCTGCTTGTATACATCATCGAGCGCAGTGGCATCGGATGCGGAGTAGTACTTTCCGCCTGTAGAGTAAGCCACCTCCTGCAGCCATGCACGGTCTATATCTCTGCCCAGACCTACCGTAAGTACTATTACCGACTTCTCATTTGCCAGATTTGAAAGGCTCTCAATTGTCTCAGCGTCCACCTCGTCCGATTCACCGTCGGAAAGCATCACTATGATATTAACATACTTGCCGTCAGCCACCGTGAACTCGTTGATACACTTTTTCAGCGCAGTCTGGTTGAAGGTACCGTCGAATATCTCGTCCTCAGTCCTTATGCGTTTGAGCACATCACGCAGTTCCCTTCTGTCGTCGGTGAAGTCACACATCTTTGTATAGGTACCCGTGAACTTGCTTATCCCTATGCGGAAATCATCATCGAACTTGTCTATCAGCGACTGGGTGAAGTCAAGTCTCTTGAAATCAACATCGTTTTCGGAGGATGTGGGACAAAGCTCTTTCGGATACATGGAGCCCGAATTGTCTATCAGGAAAGCCACCCTTGTGGTGGCGGGCGCATTGACAGTATGCTCAACGCCTACCACATAGGTGCCCGACTCGGTGATATTTGCCGACACCGTACCCTTTTTGCTGTCAGCGCGGGATTCAAGGGCGGTGTACTCGCGGTTCTTGACATCGAACCTCATGACTTTCAGCTCATCGTAGGAACAGCCGCTCTTTTTGAACCTGTCCTCGTCAACGCCGATGGTTATGGTCGTCTGCATTGCGGGATATTCGGAATAGAAATCGAAGGCTTCCGATACCACACTGGGGTTTGAAGCTATACCGAAAAGCTCCAGTTTTTCAAGGGATGCACCCGCGATATTGGGATTGCCGCTCAGCTCCAGCTTGCAGTTTTCCAGCGATTTTTCCACGATCACGACTCTGCTGCTGTCCTTTGTCTCGCCGTCTGTACTGCCGAGACGGGGGCTGGTCCCTGCCATCAGCTCAAAGCCGTCCAGCATATCATCACCGTCGGTATCAGGGTTCAGCGGGTCGGTACCCAGAATCTCCTCATCGCCGTCGCTGGCACCGTCACCGTCGGTATCCGCATTCTGTATGCCCGTACCGAACATACTCTCACGCATATTTATAACGCCGTCATCGTCCCAGTCCTCGTTGTCGGGGAACTCGGGGTCTTTGTATGTGCTTTGTATATCCAGCTGAGTGATGGCATTTTTTGCCATACTTATCCTGTTGCTTTTGCTTATTCCGCGAACAACGATTATAACAGTAGATATCACCACTATCATTACCACTATCATTATCGCAAGAGTGATCCTCTTTTTTCGCATACTCTTATCAAGGCTCTTGACAAAATCATTCGCTGTCGGAGCAACCCTGTAATCTTTCATCAGTTATCCACCTTTACCGTGTTTTTGTGCAGCCTGCATTTGACCGAACAGGCTTTTGCACTATTGCAACGAAAGTTACCCATATCCGTAACATTATATACTATTTTACCATATACACCCCTATTTTTCAAGGCATTCATTATGAAAATATTACACAAAAATAACTGTATTTTTTTTACTGTCAGGATAACGTTTTCTTCAAATACCTATATTTCCCTGTATTTTGCGTGGTAAAATGTGACAAATGTCAAATCTTCCCTCAAACTGTTGGAAGGTTTGCACAATATGTTTTGTCGTTCGCAATTTTCGGTCAATATTGCAATTATTGTCGAATTTTTAGTTTTCGGTGAAAATACCGTTTTTCCGAGAATTATGTCCATTATAATTTTACGCTGTGTTCATCCGCCGCTTTACGAACACGTTTAAGTACCTCAGAGAGCGCAAAACGGGATAGAAAAATCGTAACATATTATGTTGTATATGTACTTGCCAATTTGCATATATTTCATTAATAAAATCAAGTCACATTTACGAAATTTATTTTTGCTATTGACATAGTTTTGGATATAGTGTATAATATTAGTTGAAAAAATTTGGGATAGATTTTGTCTATTCTATTTTGAAGGAGTTTTTGCTTATGACCATAAAAGACGCTAAGCAGCAGATCCTCGACTCCATCAAGGCTTATCTCGAAAAAGATGAGTTCGGCGAGTACAGGATCAGCATCGAGCATCAGAGACCTTGCTTCCTGCTGGGACCTCCCGGTATCGGAAAGACCGCTATCATGGACCAGATCGCACAGGAGACAGGAGTTAACCTGATATCCTACTCGATGGCTCACCAGACGAGAGAATCCGCAATGGGTCTGCCTGTTATCGTTGAAAGAAACTTTGTCGGTGCCGATGTTAAGGTATCCGAATATACGATGTCCGAGATCATTGCGAACATATACTATACTATGGAGCAGACTCACATCCGTGAGGGTATCCTGTTCCTCGATGAGATCAACTGCGTATCCGAATCTCTTGCACCTATCATGCTGCAGTTCCTGCAGTACAAGATCTTCGGTCTGCACCAGATCCCTCCCGGATGGGTAATCGTTACCGCAGGTAACCCGCCCCAGTTCAACAAGTCCGTTAACGAGTTCGATATAGTTACATGGGACAGATTCAAGAAGGTAGAGTGCGAGGCTGACTTCCTCTGCTGGAAGGAATACGGCTATTACGGCGGTGTTCACCCTGCTATCATCGCTTATCTGGAGCTGCACCCCGGTCACTACTATGAGATAGACGCTACTGACAGACACAACTACAAGATCATTACTGCCCGTGCATGGGAGGATCTCTCCGAGATGATTCAGCTGTACGAGAGCGCAGGCATGGCTGTTACCCTTGAGCTGATCGGTCAGTACCTGCAGGATCACGAGATCGCGCCCATGTTCTATGCATTCTACTGCAAGTTCAACGAGCTGCGTGAGATCTACGATCCCGATGGTATACTGGACGGTGCTATCACTCAGGAAGCTGTTGACAGAGCAGGCAAGGCTGACACAGAGGAAGCTATCGCAGTGCTCAACCTGCTGATGGACGGCGTTACTTATACCATGAGAACGACTATCCAGATGGAGAAGATGATCCGTCAGATACATCCCAAGCTGGAAGATATACTCATCAAGATCAACGAGGGTCTTTCCTGCCGTCAGATCATTGCTGAGCATATCATGACCACCAGAAAGAACCTGGATATGGCTGTTAAGGCGCGTATCATCTCGCCTTCCAACAAGAAGATCCAGCACTGGATAATCCACAATCTGGAAGCATATATGGACAAGTGTACCAATGAGGGACGCGACAACAAGCAGAGATGTACCATCATCATCCAGAATGCGTTCAACAACCTGCTCAACGGTGCAAAGAACGTTACAGGTCAGTCCATGACAGGTCTGAAGAATATGTTCATCTTCATGGAAGCTGCATACGGCGCTGACAGCCCCGTTATGAGAAAGCTGCTGGAAGAGCTGGCTATCAACTGCCACACTATGGACTTCATCAAGAAGTACGGTTCAGACGAATTCTACAGACTGATAGGTCAGCCCGCTGTTGAGCCTACATACAACAATATGTACGAGCTCAATCTGGAGGACTGCCTGAAGTTTGAGGGATAAGATATGCAATAGCACAAGCCCGGAAGCATCATGCTTCCGGGCTTTTTTGTGTATACAAAAAATACCGCAGATACGGCTTTCCGTACCTGCGGCTGTGTTTATTATATCCGTGTATCAGAGAAGTGTGATGCCCTTTTCTGCGCACTTCTCGATCATATCATCGGGCCATATACTCGACTGTACCTCACCGATGTGTGCCTTCTCCAGCAGGAACATACAAAGTCTGGACTGACCGATACCGCCGCCGATAGTCAGCGGGAGGGTGCCGTTTGCTATCATCTTGTGGTAGTCGTACTGCATCCTGTCCTCAGCGCCCGCCTCTTTCAGCTGAGATGCCAGCGATGTCTCGTCAACTCTTATACCCATGGAAGATATCTCTATGGCGTTGTCCAGTACCTCATCCCAGAAGAATATATCTCCGTTCAGCGACCAGTCATCATAGTCGGGAGCTCTGCCGTCATGCTTCTCGCCGCTTTTCAGCTTGCCGCCTATCTTCATGATGAATACGGTCTTGTGCTCCTTGGTGATGAGTTTCTCGCGCTCTTTAGAGGTCTTGTCGGGGTACATATCTTCAAGCTCCTGTGTGGTGATGAAGAATACGTCCTCGCTGACAGCGCTTTTCAGCTGAGGGTATCTCAGGCTTACCTTCCTCTTGGTGTATACTATCGCCTTGACAACGCACTTAACTGTATCTTTCAGAAATTCCTCGGTGCGCTGGTCGCGGCGGATGACCTTTTCCCAGTCCCACTGGTCAACGAATATGGAATGCAGGTTGTCGGTATCATCATCGCGGCGGATAGCGTTCATATCGGTATATATACCCTCGCCTGCCTTGTAGCCGTAGCGGTAGAGAGCCATTCTCTTCCACTTAGCCAGCGACTGAACGACCTCTGCTTCGCCGTTTATCTCCTTGATATCGAAATCCACCTTGCGCTCAACGCCGTTGAGGTCATCGTTTATACCGCTGCCCTTTCTGACGATAAGGGGTGCGGAAACTCTGTCCAGCATCAGCTGTATGGAAAGTGCCTGCTGGAAAACATCCTTGATATACTTGATAGCGTGCTGAGTCTCTCTCAGCGACAGTGCCGGAGCATAGCCCTCGGGCAGATAAAGTGATTTTGACATATCGTTCACGACCTTTCGATTCTTACAAAAAACGAAAAGATGCCCCGACCGCCTCACGCGACCGGAACATCCTTGTTCCTAACTATGCAATTATTATACACCAAAATTGCATGAATGTCAAGAGGTTTTACTCAAATTTTCCGTTATATCCTATTTGCGATGTATTTTTTCAGGTGATATTGCAGGATATCTCAGCCAAGCCTGCATATCAGAAAGACAGGATCCTTATGACCTTATAGCCCTTCTCGCATCTTCTGACGATGAGGTTCACATACTTTCCCGCTTCGATACGGGCGCCACCCGAGAAGTATACTGTCCTTGAAGCGGTGCGGTATTCGAGCCTTTGCATATCGTAGTAAGCAAAGGTGGCTTCATTGCCCTTTGTCATAAACACAAAGGCTTTGACTTTAAGAAGCGAGGAGGCGTCCCTGAGCCCGTGAAGCTCCCACAAAAGGTGTGCGCCTGCGGCTGCGGCAAAAAGCACAGCTATACACAGTGCAGACCGCAAACCACTCAGCCCGTAGATGAGCAGTGAAAACAACACACACATTACCGTCATAATGCCTGCTGCAAGCAGGTGCATCTTCAATATATGCCCCTTGACCATCGCAAGCACATCGGGGCTGACAGCGCCATAGCCCGACGATGACAGCAGACTGTTCTTGACCCGTTGATCTATCCTGCGCATATACTTTTTGCAGCGCCTGTAACGGACATATCTCATGCCGCCCACAGGCAGACCGAATATGACTGCCATCATCAGTGCGATGACAAGCATTTCCATGATTATCTGATAGAGCCTACTGTTCTGGGGAACATGATTACGTCTCTGATGTTCTGTACGCCTGTAACGTACATGATAAGTCTTTCAAAGCCCAGTCCGAAGCCGCCGTGGGGCACGGTGCCGTACTTTCTCAGGTCGAGATAGTCGCTGTACAGATCAAGG
>NZ_CAMHRZ010000121.1 GCF_946187255.1 uncultured Ruminococcus sp. | reverse complement strand
GTTGTGGCAGACAACGTTACCGATAACATTGATACCGTCGAAGTTAGCATCGTTACAGTAAGGATCGACCTTGAGAGATGAACCCTTGTTGTAGGAAACATAGTTTGCTCTGGGCATATATACACTTGCCTGGATAAGCAGGTTGGAACCTACATGGAGAGTACAGCCCTCAGCAAACAGGAATATGATGTTGTTGGGCTTCAGAGGATAACCCTGATGATCGTCGCCCTCATAGTTCTGAGTGGGGTTAAGGCTGCCGCCCTCG
Organism: uncultured Ruminococcus sp.; assembly: GCF_946187255.1. GTDB lineage: Bacteria > Bacillota > Clostridia > Oscillospirales > Ruminococcaceae > Hominimerdicola. The sequence continues at coordinate 9,447 of NZ_CAMHRZ010000121.1, read as the reverse complement.
CAGTAAGGAGGATTCATTACGCTGGAGTGAGCAAATGCCTCAAAGTCCATGATTATCTGCTGACAGCCTGTAGAAGATCTTCCGCCGAATGCGAAGGATGACTCCTTGAACGATTCATGATCGTAACCATGATAAGTCTCTGTCTGAGTGTATTCATCCTCAACTGAACTGCTGAAGCCTGAGTCACTTACAAAGTAAACGAACTTTGCGTCAGGATCCTCGGGATCAGTGCTGTTCTTTACAAGGATAGTGCAGGGATTGGTCATGCAGCCGTTATCCTTGAGAACAACTACCAGGTTCTGCAGAGGAGAAGCATCCATATCGATCATTATCCTCTTCTTGTTGATAGTATCGATGTAGCAGTGGTCAGTTATTACATAGTCGGGAGCGTATGTAATACCGTTACTTGCCGTATATACAGTATCGATAGCGTCGTCGGGATAGCCGTTGTTATCGTAATCTGCACGGCGGTTTGCTGCAACATCAGCAGGCAAGCCGTCAAAATAGTGAGGATCGATATTCTGGAAAGAAGGATCGTTCCAAGCCTTGATCTTAGAAGTATCCAACTCTGTGCCGCCATTGTAGATATCCTCGATAGTACCGCTGATAGTGGAAATAGTGCCTACGGTATTCTGGCTGCACATCATGTGCTCGGGATAGTAGTAGTAAGGATCTTCAGTAGTTGAAGGGAAATCGGGACGCTTAGCTCTCTTGTTGGTCGTCCAGTTATCTTCCGTTACTACTTCGATCGATGTTCCGTTGAGGTATCCGCCGGAAACGAGATCATTTGTCTTAACAGTTTCGCCGCTAATGAGAAGTTCTCTGTTGCATCCGTATACGCTGTGACCGCCGGTCAGGTGGATCTTATTGCATGAGAAATGACCGCTCCAGCCGTCGTTATCGCACAGGAAAATATCACCTGAGCAGTAGATGTCACCATATACTCTGGTATCAGCAGCGATGACCATGTCACCGTTAAAGTAGCCTGCGCCGGAATATGTGTAGATGTTACCTCTGAACACGTTGCCGTCGCCCTGACCAGTACCTTCTGATCTTACGCTGTCCCAGTACTCGGACTGATCGGGATTGTTCTTGCCGACCTCAGACAGCAGACCGGGGCACTTTGTATTAGCTTCATCATAAGAACCGCTGTAGAAGAATGAAGTATAGGTATCTACCTGATGTTCGTTGCAGTAATCTTCATCTTTTCCAGCACCTGCGTCAACTGTCCAGCCGATAGAAGCGTTGTTACAGAACATTACCATAGCCTCACCGACATTAACATAGTTATAGCCGTAGATGGGGTCTGTGGGATCATTGTCCATGTCCTTGGTCTTGACCGCTGTGGGTTCAAACTGAGGCTGGTTAGCTGCGAATATCAGCGAACGGCTGACATTCAGTACGCATCCCTGAGTATCATCGATACCGGGTGCATAGTAGGGGTTGCCCTTTATGTGGGATCTGTTCTGCAGTACCATAGAACCGTTGATATCGGTATTACCCCAAAGGAAGGGCTGGTTCTGCAGGAATTTGTACAGTGTGTCCTCTGTGTGCGAAGCCTTATCGGTCGCACCTGTTGCACCGTAAACGGACATATTCATGTATATGCCGTCAGGGTTACCGCCGGAGGTACCGATGATCTCAAGTGCCTTGGGGGTATAGGTGTGCATACGCAGAGGAGTTACGGACAGGTAAGCTACAACTACCTTTGTCTGGCCAAGATAGGTACCTGTAGATATTACCCTAAGGTTGTTGCACTCAGCATCGATAGGCTTAACCTGTATGGTACATTTTGCATTGTTCCATCTGGGCTGAGAATCGCGTATTGGTGTAGTAGCACCAACATCGAGCTTGTTGATCTCTACGTCAATTATCTCGCTCTTCTTTGCGATGTTCTTCAGCTGCGCGATAGCTGCTGAAATGAATGCATCGTCGTGTGTTGCGTCCTGTGTGAAGTTCGCTGTTTCAGCAACGAATGCTCTTACACAGGAAGAAGCAACGTAGTACGCTTGCTTCTTGCGGTACTCGTCGTTGGTTCTGGTGTTAGTGTGTGATACCAGCGATATTGCTGCTGCAACGATAACAGCCATCATCACTGATACTACAACGACAGTCATCAGAACCGCGCCTTTGCGCTGGGTCTTGAACTTCGTTTTCATAATTACCACCTTTCGTCTTTATTGTTTTCCCGACTTGTGTGAAATGATCAAAATAAAAATTTTAATCATTTTTTATAGCACGATTTGGCAGACGGATGAAATCCGCCTACCAAACGCTATAAACTAAATTAACCGAGCTTATCAGGGTCAGGCAGCTTCTCAACAACGAGCATATTCAGTACCATTGTACCCTTGATATCCTCATCGGAGACCTGTTTCTCCTGCTTGCCGTCCTTACCTTCCTTGGTAACGACCTTGCCCTCTGCATCCTTGATCTCTGCAAACTTGTAATCGAACTGGTTCAGCAGCATGGTCTTCTCGGTGTTGGAACTCTGCAGCTTGTCGCAGAATGCCTGAACGTCATCGATCTTGCCCTCATAGCTGAAGGAGATCTGATAGTTACCTATCATTACAGGAGCCGGAACAGCTTCGCCCTTTGCGCCTGCCTCTGCATCAGCAGTATCAGCAGTAATGGGAGCCTTGCCTTCGCTTAAGTATGCCTGTACCTCTTCATCGAGGGAGCTTAAAGGTCTGGTGCTCATATAATCATAGGGATTGATCTGATAGATAGAGTAATCGGAGATCTTCATATCCAGGTTCTTTATCTCATCGGAATCGAGCAGATCATCAACGGTCTGTGTAGCCAGCTGAGTCTGCTGTACGGAGTAGAAGCTCTCGGTGAGCTTGGTTACTTCCTTATAAGCGGTCTGGATTCTCTCGGGAAGATCCTTATCCTCGTCAACTCTGTCCTGAAGATCGGAACGTGTTGCCTTTGCGTCATCCAGTGCAGCCTGTGAGTCCTGCATTCTTTCGATACCGGGCTTGATGAACAGCATTACGCCTGCGACCCATACAAGTATTACAATAACAGCTGTAAGTACGATCCTATCACGATAATTAAGCTTCATTGATTATACACCTTCTCTCTCAAAATACAGCTTCAGATTGTTGATGTTGACCTTCTCGTCATCCTCACCGGTACCGCTGTATCCGGCATAATCAACATAAGCTACAAAATCAAGTGCAAGCAGATCGTCAACGACCTTCTTAACATCTTCCTGTGTATTTACCTCAACTTTGCTTATTGTGAAGGAACCTTCCTTCAGGTCAAAGGTGATGGATTCATACTTTGCTTCGTCCTTTTCAAGAACTTCTTCGATCTTATCGAACTTATCCTGTCTGAGGATAGGCATCGAATCGATATCCAGCTGAACGGTCTCAACGTAGTTCTTATATCTGTTGATGATCTCCAGTCTGTTATGCAGCACCTTGTTTGCCTCTACCTGTGCCTGCAGCTTATCGATATCTTCCTGGACCTTAGCGGTCTGGTCATCGATGGCGTTAGCTCTCAGTGCGAGGAAGCCAGTAACAGCTGCGATGAGTATTGCAGATGCAGCGGAGAGGATACCCGCGGTAGTGAGCATCGAGCCCATGCCTGCGGATGAATCCTTACCGGAGGATCTGTCAACTTCCAGCAGATTGATCCTTTCGGTCTGCTTGTTTCTTCTGTACAGAGCACCGATCGCATTAGCGAATACAGTAAACTCGAAGTTCTCATAGCCTGTGATCTGAGAAGGAGTTCCCAGAACAGAAGCCTTGATATCCAGACCGTCGAGTGCATCAACGATCTTCATATAATCATCTATAAAGCCATAGAGGATAACGTTTGCAAGACCCGAACCGCCTCTTGCCTTATTGAACTGCTCCATTCTGAATATATTCTCATTCAGAGCTTCGAGTACATAGTCATCAGCGTCGTACTCTTCGGGAGATATCGGTACATATCTTGCGAACGCCATCTGTCCGTTCTCGAACAAGGTCAGACCCAGGAAGTTATTATCCAGCTGGCATACCAGCAGAGGCATCTTGTCAACATTTGCCTTATCTGCAAGAACTATTCTGGAGATGGAGTTACAGCCTATGTTAACGGATCTCAGATTGATGTTCATTACAGCGAAGAGCTTTCTGAAGCCTTCAACTATAGAGCTGGGGCAGGCAGTTGCCAGTACCTTTACCGCGCCGGGATTTTCCTGACCTGCTTCGCCTACTACTGTATAGGATATGGAGTACTCATTGGAGATACCCATTTCCTGGCTCATGTGGTTCTGGACCATCTGCAGGAACTCGTTGCCCTTAGCCTTGGGGACGATAAGCTCCTTGAATACGATACTGCTGGATGAGAATGTTACGACTGCGTCCTTATCCATCATCTGCTCGCTTTTCAGTGATGTCAGCAGCAGGTCGGACAGACCCGACAGCTGGATTACTTCACCGTTTACGATCATATCCTCGGGTACCTGTACAGATACCGAGTTATCGATGCGGATCTTGCTTGCTGCATTATCACCTTTTACGATGTTGATTTGTCTATCAGAAATGTCAAATGATAGCATTTATTCCTTCACCTCAATAAATAAAATTTTGATATATTTCCGACCGCCGCCGTAGGGCGATCATATACGAGAGGCTGATCGCCTCTGCGTATATTATTCGTTTTCCATTTCCGCAATACCACCGTAGAGCATCGGGAATACAGCGGCAAGTATAAGACCTACTGCGATACCGAGTGTGATGATCATTACCGGCTCCATCAGACCTACCAGTCTGGTAACGGCTGCGTCTGCTTCTTCTTCGTAGAAGTCTGCGGTCTTTTCAAGGATCTCGTCCAGCGCGCCCGATTCCTCACCAACGTAGATGATCGAGCAGAACATACCCTCGAATATCTCAGTCTTGGACAGCGCCATAGATACAGGAGAACCCTGCTTTACTTCGTCCACGACCTGAAGGAACATTTTGTCAATATAAGTATTGTTAAGTATTCTTGAAGATCTTTCAAGACAATCAACCATCGGGATACCGCTGGAGTAAAGCGACGAAAGAGTTCTTGAGAAACGACCCTCAGCGATCTTTACCATCAGAGGTCCAACGATAGGCATCTTCAGCTTGATGTAGTCAAACTTCAGCTTTACGGACTCGACCTTCATCGCATAAGTCCATACACCTACGATAACAACCAGACCGATAAGCAGTGCGTACCACTTGTTGATCAGGAAGTCACTGAATGAGAACAGTGCCTTTTGCAGACCGTTCAGTTTATCCTCGGGCATCATGCTCTTGAATATAGGCAGGATCTTTACGCTCATCAGGATGATGAGGGCGATGATAAGCACCATCAGCACGGAAGGATAGATCATAGCACCCTTGACCTTGTTGTTCAGCTTATTGCTGGCTGCATAGTATTCCTGCAGTCTTTTCATGGTAATATCGAGCGTACCTGAGATCTCGCCCGCCTCTACCATTGAAATGAAGAAGTCGGGGAAACAGCCTCGCTTGGCTTCAAGGGCACCCGAAAGGCTCTCACCTTTCTGTACCTCTTCGTATACCGATCTCCATACTTCCTTTGCGCCCTTCTTTTCTTCCTCTTTATAAAGGATATCGAGCGCCTTGACGATCGTCAGTCCCGACGACATCATCGCCGCCAGCTGTCTGCAGCAGTATGCCAGCTCAGCGGTGTTGAACTTGTGGGCAGTCTTTTTGCCTCCGCCCAAAGCTTCGTTATAGCTTACACAGAACAGTCCCTGCTCATAGATCTTGTCAAGCAGATCCTGCTCACTTTCAGCTTCGTAGGTACCCTTTATGGTCTTACCCGTGGTATCCTTAGCAACGTAGCTATAAGTCTTCATATTTGTAGATACACCTCCACCATGTTTAATGCTTCACAGCTCATGCCGTCTGACTCAGCGATGCATCAAAACACACCAAGGCATAAAACTACAAAACACATTTTTATCATTATATCATTTTTTTGATTTTTTAGCAAGAGTTAATGGGGATTTTTTTGCAATTTTATTCACAAAATAACAATGAAAATTTTAGTGACTTCTTACTATAAAGATAGTACATTTAACTTTTTCACACTTTATTCAGCGATGAAGAGAATTTTTTTGTACTCATTTACCACTTTCAGCTGTCAATGACATCTGACATCTATTCATCTTCATCAGCACCTTCATTGCCGACCCCATCATCGGCAGCGATCTGTCTGTTCCTTCCAAGCAGAACGGGATGCTTTTTCACATAGCTTCTGTATGATATGATGTATGCTCCCAGTGCTGTTCCCAGCATAACCGATATCGAAACGAGAACGCCTATCAGGTAGTTGTCCCCCACAGCCCTGATGACCCATCCGGCGGGATAATAAAGTACCTTATAGAAGATCTCGCCCTTGCCTTCCTCATTGAAAGAATCCCTGAAAATCGCGGGAATAAAGTATAATACACCTATAAGTATCAGCACGATGAGTATGTTCGTCAGACTCCATTCCTCGTAAGCTGTATGCTTGCGGGCATCATCATAGAACACCCACGCATAGAACAGACATATCACCAATGTAGCTATCACCGACTTCACTGTCGGCTCTGCAAAAAAGTTCTTTACATCTATCATTGAATAGGGCAGAAAGGTGATGACCGACGGGAAAAGCACCGCTCCCGAAAACGCTCCCAGCAATACAAGCGACAGCAGCAATCCGAGCCTTGCAGCAGTATACACGACCACAAATCCCAGCCAGTCCTGCTCGTTACGAACCAAACTTATCCACCTCTTTCCTGTAAAGCTGTATTGCTTTACATTTCACCCATTTCACACAATCCTTTATTCATTTTGTACAAATCAGTCATTTGAAACATTTTGTTCAAAAAGATGCTCCACCAGCTCTTTCAGGCTGCTGTTCTCGGGAGCTTCAAGCTGCGGATCGGAGCTCATCAGCTTCTTTGCCGCCTCCTGTGCCCTCATCAGCACTTCCATATCCTGGGACATATCAGCTATCTTCAGTTTGGGGAGACCATGCTGCCTGCTGCCGAAGAAATCACCGGGGCCGCGAAGTCTGAGATCCTCCTGAGATATCTCGAAACCGTCATGGCTCTTTGAGAGTATCTTCAGGCGCTGTACAACATCTTCAGTGGGATTGTCGGTGATGAGTATACAGCTTGATTTATGCTCACCTCTGCCCACTCGCCCACGCAGCTGATGCAGCTGTGAAAGCCCGTATCTGTCGGCATTTTCGATAACTATCACTGCCGCATTCGGCACATCCACACCAACTTCCACAACAGTGGTGGATACCAGTAAGTCAAGCTCATGAGCTTTAAAGCTCTTCATGACCTTTTCCTTGCTCTCGGGGGACATCCTGCCGTGAAGCAAACCGACTTTATAGTCTTTGAATACTCCCTCCGAAAGATCCTTAGCGTAGCTTTTAACGTCCCGCAGGTCGCCCGCATTCTCCTCAATCATGGGACAGACTATATATCCCTGTCTGCCTTCTTCGAGGTACTGCCTGACATACCCGAAGGCTCTTTCCCTCAGCTTGCCCGTGACCGCGTAGGTCTCAACGGGCTGTCTCCCTTTCGGGAGCTCTTTCAGCACCGAGATATCCAGATCACCGTATATCATCAGCGCCAGCGTCCTTGGGATAGGCGTAGCCGACATTACCAGTTTATGGGGATTATCGCCCTTTTCCGCCAGCAGAGCCCTTTGCTCCACACCGAAACGGTGCTGCTCATCGGTTATAACCAGACCCAGCTTTTTGAATACCGTACTTGCCTGAACAAGCGCGTGGGTGCCCACCACAACGGCGTACTCCCCTGCCGCGATATCCTCTTTGATCTTTTCCTTCTTCTTTGCTGTCATCGAGCCTGTCAGCAGTACCACCTTTACACCCAGCGGCTCCAGAAAACCCGCAAGGGTCTCGTAATGCTGTGCCGCCAATATCTCGGTCGGTGCCATAAGTGCGGTCTGACAGCCGTTTTTGAAGGCGAAATACGCAGCGCCCGCCGCAACTGCGGTCTTACCCGAACCCACATCGCCTTGAATAAGACGGTTCATCGGGTAATTCTTCTGCATATCGCTGATGCAGTCGTTTATGGCGTTTTTCTGCCCCGAAGTCAGTTCAAAGGGCAGCGCCTCGTAATAATCCTCTATGCTTTCTGCCCGCATTGTACAGCCCGCCCTCTCACGGCTGCGGCTCTTCATCATCAGCATACCCAGCGCCAGCGTCAGCAGCTCATCAAAGACCAGTCTGCTCTTTGCCAGCTCCAGCGTGTGCATATCCGTCGGGAAATGCACGTTCTGCATGGCGTAGTGGAGCGAACACAGCTCGTACTCCCGCATTATCTCTGCGGGGAGAGGTTCGTATATGAACCCGCTGAGGGACTGCAAAGCAGAATGCATATTTATCCTCAGCTGATTTTGCGTTATACCCTCCGTGAGCCTGTAAACAGGCTGCACGGGGTCGGTATCGGCTGCGGGGTAGACCTGCGGAGAATTGATCTCACGCCTTATCATATTTCCCGTCAGCTTTCCCACCAGATAATACTCATGCCCCACCTCCAGCATTTTGTAGAGGTAGGCGGCGTTGTATATAACAATGGTCACGTCGGCGGTATCGTCGGTGAATATCACTTTGTATACCGAAAGCCCGCGCCTTATACGCCCTTCGGGCAGCTTGCGCACCACCCTGCCTTTCAGCACCACCTGTTCGCCAAGCGGCGCATCGCGGATGGACTGCGGGTCGTTCATATCTATGTAGTAACGTGGGAAATGGTAAAGCAGGTCGTAGACTGTATGAATGCCCAGTTTTTCGTAAAGCTCGCTTTTTTTCGGGCCCACGCCCGACAGGTACATCACGGGCTTAGCAAGTTCCCCGAGCATATCATTTCACCGCCTCAACACTTATTCTTCATATATTATAACACATTCCAATAAAAATTGCAAGCCCATGCCGTGTGGATTTTGTAAAATGTCACTAAACCGTAATATTCTAAATAAAAAAAGGACAGCTGCCGCCGTCCCGAAGATGTATAATTTTTCCCCGAAAAAAACGACCTGCCACAGTTATCCCTTGTTTTCGTCAGTCTCGCCTTTATCAAGGTTTTCCAGCGCAAAATTTAAACACTGTATCACAAGCTGATTTAGTGACAGGTTGTTTTCGTAGGCGAGTTTGTCGAGCTGTTCGACCTGTTCAACGGGCAGGCGAAATGTCTTTGTCACATAGTCATATCCTTTTTGAATTTTCCACATAATAATAACCTCCTTGTAATTATTATGCACTTTATTCTATTCAACTTTTTCGTCATTCTCACTTTTATCCAAGTTTTCCAGCGCAAAATTCAGGCACTGAATGACCAGCTGATTTAAAGATAGGTTATTTTCGTAGGCTAATTTGTCAAGTTCTTCCACCAGTTCCACAGGCAGGCGGAACGACTTGCTTACTGTATCGTATCCCTTTTGA